>JADFUO010000077.1 GCA_015222115.1 Bacteroidota bacterium
AATGGATAAGATAGACGCCAAAATTTTAATAGTTGATGATGATCAGGATGTATTGCTTGCAGCTAAGCTTTTTCTCAAACAACATATTCAGATTGTTCATACAGAAAAAAATCCTGAAAACATTCCCGATCTGATAAAAAATGAAAACTACGACCTGATTTTGCTGGATATGAACTTTTCGCCTGATGCTACAAGCGGGAAAGAAGGGTTTCACTGGATGAACAAAATCCTTGAAATTGATCCTGTTGCTATAGTTATTCTTATTACAGGATACGGTGATATTGAATTAGCAGTTCAGGGAATAAAGGAAGGAGCAACCAATTTCTTATTAAAGCCATGGGAAAACAAAAAACTTCTTGCTACAATTACAACCACCCTTGAACTTCGTAAGTCAAAGGTTGAACTTGAAGACCTTCGTACAAAACAGAAAATACTAATTGCTGACCAGAATCAGGCATACAGTAATTTTATCGGGCAATCACCTGCAATGGAAAAAGTATTAACCACAGTTCAAAAAGTGGCAAATACAGATGCCAATGTTTTAATACTTGGCGAGAACGGAACAGGTAAAGAATTAATTGCAAGAGCTGTTCATCGTGCTTCAAAGCGTAAAGACGAAGTTTTTATAAGCGTTGATTTAGGCGCTATCAGCGAAACCCTTTTTGAAAGCGAACTGTTCGGGTTTAAAAAAGGTGCTTTCACAGATGCTAAAGAAGACAGGGCAGGCAGGTTTGAGGCAGCCAATAAAGGAACAATTTTCCTTGATGAAATCGGTAACCTTTCATTTAGCTTACAATCAAAATTATTATCTGTTATTCAAAACAGAAAAGTGGTTAGACTGGGTACTAATAAAGAAATACCAATTGACGTAAGACTTATTTGTGCCACCAATATGCCGCTTTATCAAATGGTTAATGAAAACAAGTTCCGGCAGGATTTATTATACAGAATTAACACTGTAGAAATTACTATTCCTCCTCTCAGGGAACGTATTGAAGATATTTCTCTATTAGTTGACTATTTTCTGGAAATTTACTGCAAGAAATACAAAATGCCTTTTAAACGGTTAAATCAAAGTACCCTGAAAAGATTAGAAAAACATAACTGGCCCGGCAATATCAGGGAATTACAACACGCTGTTGAAAGAGCTGTTATTATGAGCGAATCCAATATGCTTCAACCCCATGATTTCTTCCTTTCTAAAATGGACGATGAAAAAGATGAAGGTTTTGTATCCTCAAATATGAACCTTGAAGATACCGAAAAAATACTCATTCGTAAAGTCATTGACAAGCATGGTGGAAATATCAGCAAAGCAGCTAAAGAACTCGGGCTGACAAGAGCCTCGTTATATCGTAGAATTGAAAAATATGATTTATAAAAGATTCCGTTTAATAGTAATAATCAGGATATTATTACTTACACTTTCTGTTTTTACACTGTTCTATTTAGCTGATCTGGGAAAATACAATATAAGTATGATAATTATAGTATTACTTATATTACTTCAGGTTATCAGCTTAATTAGATATGTAGAACGTACTAATAAAAAACTTACAAAGTTCTTTGAAAGCATTCGCTTTTCAGATTTTGCAAGTTCTTTTTCCGATAAAGAAATGGGGAAAAGTTTTAAAGAATTAAGCGAAGAATTTAATCATGTTATTAATGAATTCAAAAAAACCCGGGCTGAAAAAGAAGAACATTTTAATTACCTGCAAACAGTTGTTCAGCACGTTAGCATAGGCATTATTGCTTATAGACATGACGGTATAGTGGATATTTTTAATACTGCAGCTAAAAGATTACTACGAATAAATAACCTGAGAAATATTTATGAACTTAAACGTGTAAAAGAAGATTTGCCCGATTTATTATTAAACATGAAAGTTGGAGATAAAAATCTGGTAAAACTTTTTATTAAAGATGAAATTCTGCAAATATCAATACATGCTACTGAATTTCGAATGAGAGGCGAAGAATATATTTTAATTTCATTACAAAATATTCATGCCGAATTAGAAGAAAAAGAAATTGAATCATGGCAAAAATTAATCAGGGTGCTAACTCATGAAATAATGAATTCTATTACACCAATTTCTTCATTAGCATCAACAGTAAGGGAGATGTTGCTGGAAAGTTATAAAGACAAAATAATTCTAAAAGATAATATTGATGATGAGAGTATTGAAGGTATTCAGAGTGCTTTAAATACTATTGAGAACCGCAGCAACGGATTATTAAATTTTGTTGAGATATACAGGAATCTTACCCGTATCCCAAAACCAAATTTCAGATACTTTCCTGTGATTGAACTTTTTGAGAGAGCCGAAGAACTGCTGAAACCAAAAATAGAAAAATTTAATATCTTTTATTCTTATAAAATATTTCCTAAAGATTTGATGCTAACAGCAGACCCGGACCTTGTTGATCAGGTAACTATCAATTTATTGCTAAATGCAATTGACGCTGTAAAAAATGTTAAAAACCCAAAAATATCAGTTATTGCTTCAAGCAATATAAACAATAGAATTTCAATTGATTTTGTTGATAATGGATACGGCATAAAACCCGACATTTTGGATAAAATTTTTATGCCTTTCTTTACTTCAAAAAAAGAAGGCTCAGGAATAGGTTTGAGTTTATCACGTCAGATAATGCATTTACATAAGGGAAGTGTTTATGTGAAATCAGTACCGGATAAGGAAACTGTGTTTACACTAACTTTTTAATTAAATTTTTATGAAAACCAAACTTCATTTTACATTCATTTTATTCTTAATCTCTGTTTTATTTTTCTCTTGCGGAGATAATAAAAAAACATCTAAGGAAAAGAATAAATCCACAATTCAAAAAACAGAAAAAGTTTTTATTCCGGATTTTAATGCAGATTCTGCATATTACTTTGTCGCCAAACAAGTAGAATTTGGTCCACGAGTCCCGGGATCAAAAGCAAATGCAGCTTGTGCTAAATTTTTAGAAAACACTTTAAAAAGTTTTTCAACTGATGTTACAG
>JADFUO010000014.1 GCA_015222115.1 Bacteroidota bacterium
GTTCATCAAAATTAAGGATTGTCGAAAAGTATATTTTAAACCAACCGGAACATCATAAAAAGATATCATTCAAAGATGAATTACGGAATTTTTTTAAGGAATATAACATAGAATATGATGAACGGTACGTTTGGGATTAACAATTTGTCTGACAGCAGGCAGTATCGCCCTTACAGGGCTTTTGTTCGGATATTAATTTCATAGCACAGGGTTTCGTTACACTATACCCTGTGCTATTACATATCGGGGCGTTGCCCCTAAAAATCTTTATCCAGCACCTAAAAATAATATTTAGCCTTGATTTAGAACTATGTTGAAAAATATCAAATAACAGCCATAGTAATTTATATGATTTATAAAATTATGCTACTTGTTAAACTTATAGTTATAATTTTCCTGATACTTTGTTTTGCAACAAAAACACTCCTTAGTCAAATTCCGGTAAGAACATTTGAAAATGAAATTAATGACAAAATTGAAAATATTGCTGAAAACACAGAGCAGGACCTTGACTATTCAGATTTAATTGAAAATCTTAATTTCTTTTATAACAACCCTTTAAACCTGAATACCGCCAATACAAACGAATTATATAAATTAAAACTATTAAATGATAATCAAATCAATAACCTCATTGACTATATAAATAAATATGGTCCATTGGTTTCAATTTACGAATTGCTGTCAATTGATGGTTTTAACAGCGAAACCATAAATAAAATTTTATCATTTGTTTCTATATCAAAAACAAAAAGCAGACAAAAATATTCATTTAAAAACATATTTAAATATGGCAAAAACCAATTGTTTATCAGATACAAACAGATAATTGAAAAACAGACAGGTTATTTGCCGATCCAGGATTCTGTTCTGATTAACAATTTAAACTCAAGATATCTCGGCTGTCCACAGCAAATTTATACACGATACGGATTTAATTACTTAAATAAAATAAGATTTGGGTTTACTGCCGAGAAAGATGCAGGCGAAGTTCTTTTTACAAATAATGTAAACGACTCAATAAAAAAAATTTTAGGAAATAAGCTTCAAAACGGCTTTGATTTTTATTCGGGGTTTGTTTATGTTAAAGATATCGGCTTCCTAAAAACATTAAATATCGGAGATTATCATTTGGAGTTCGGTCAGGGATTGACTATGTGGTCAAGTCTTGCATTCGGAAAATCATCTGATGTAATAAACATTAAAAGATATCCTTATGGTTTAAAACCCAATACATCTACTAACGAAAACAAATTTCTGCGGGGAATTGCTACAACAATCGCAATAAATAGGTTTGAGTTAACTGCTTTTTATTCTTTTAAAAAAGTTGATGCCAACATCCTTGAAACCGATTCAATCAGCAATGAAGTTTTATTTATCAGTTCTTTGCAGGAAACAGGTTATCATCGCACTGTAAACGAACTCCTTGATAAAAATACTGTAAAAGAAACCGTATTTGGCGGACATCTCAGCTTTTGTAATAAAATGTTGAAAATCGGAGCTACCGCTTTTAAAACTATGCTGGGAAGTGAATTAAGTTCAATGATTTATCCTTACAATAAATTTTATTTCAGAGGGAATGAAAATCTAAACTTTGGCTTTGATTATAATTTTTTGATAAAGAATATCAATTTTTTCGGCGAAATTTCAAGAAGCGAAAACAGAGGAATGGCATATCTGAGTGGTGCCCTGTTCAGTTTAAACCAGCGTATTTCATTATCAATTATTTTCCGTGATTACCAAAAAAATTATCAGAATTTATTTAGTAATGCTTTTTCTGAAAACAGTAAAAATTTAAATGAAAAAGGACTATATCTCGGATTTACCGCTTTACTGACCAGTAAATTAATTCTCTCAGCTTACTGCGACAAGTTTAAATTTCCATGGTTAAAATATCGTACAAATGCTCCTTCACAAGGCAGCGAATACCTTGCCCAGCTTGATGTTAATCTTTTGGAAAACACGCAGATGTATTTTCGTTTCCGTGAAAAGAACAAGCAAATCAATAACACAGACGAAACAAATTACATTAATTTTATTGAAAACACCAAAAAGCAAAATTTCAGATATCAGGTTAATTACAGTATTTCGCCCTCATTTATCCTGAAAAACCGTATTGAATATACAAGTTATAAAACCGGAAATCA
>JADFUO010000078.1 GCA_015222115.1 Bacteroidota bacterium
AATTGTGATTCTGCTGCAGCAGCCATGGACCTTTGGAAAATAGCTGATTATGGACTGCTCAACTATATTGAAAAAGCTTCGCACCGCCACCGACTTAAAAAAATGGTCTTGGATGATGTGCTTGAATATACTTTCACTCCGGACTCAACAAATGTTATTCCGATAATAAAAAATAACAGAATAAAAAAATTTGAAAAAAAAAAGAAAATTTTAAATATCTTTCCGAACAGTTTGCCGACCTGAAGATTATGCGGTATCAGATTCCGGGTTTTGAAAATTTAAGTCTTGACCAAAAAAAGCTGATATATTATTTAAGTCAGGCGGCATTGGCAGGGCGTGATATTATTTTTGACCAGAACTATAAATATAACCTTGCAGTTAGAAAAACACTTGAGGAAATTTCCAAAAATTATAAAGGCAACCGTTTGTCTCCGGATTTTCAGAAATTTATGGTATATCTGAAAAGAGTATGGTTTTCTAACGGTATCCATCATCATTATTCAACAGATAAATTTTTTCCTGAAATTTCAAAAGAATATTTTGTTGAATTGGTTAAAAATTCCAAAGAAGCTGAATTTCCTTTGCAGGAAGGAGAAACTCCTGACATGTTTATTGAAAGAATCAGCACTGTTATTTTTGATCCCTCAATAGCTCCAAAAAGGATTAATCAGGATGCAGGTGTTGATATGATAGTAAGTTCAGCATGCAATTATTATGACGGAGTGACCGAAGAAGAAGTTGAAGCTTTTTATAACAAAATGAAAGAAAATGAAGATGAAACACCTGTTTCGTACGGACTGAATTCAAAGCTTGTTAAAGAAAACGGTAAACTGACTGAAAAAATTTATTCTGCCAATGGTTTATATGGCGATGCTATTAAACAAATTATTTTATGGCTGGAAAAAGCTGTTACAGTTGCTGAAAACAAAAAACAACAGGATGGTTTAAAAAAATTAATTGAATATTATAAAACAGGGGATTTGGATATATGGGATGAATACAATATCCTTTGGGTTCAGGATCTGGATTCTGATATTGATGTTGTGAACGGGTTTATTGAAGTTTACGGTGACCCTTTGGGAATAAAAGCATCATGGGAATCGGTTGTTAATTTTAAAGATAAAGAAGCTACCAAAAGAACCGGAATCATTAGTGAAAATGCCCAATGGTTTGAAGATAATTCACCTGTTGATGAAAGGTTTAAAAAGAAAAAAGTTAAGGGTGTGTCAGCAAAAGTTATTACTGTTACTCAACTTGGAGGAGATTGTTACCCTTCAACACCGATAGGGATAAATTTGCCTAACGCTGATTGGATCAGGAAAGAGCATGGCTCCAAATCAGTAACTATTGAAAATATTACTTATGCTTATCATCAGGTAGCCTTGGGAGATGGCTTCCTTGAAGAATTTGCCGCAAGCCAGGAGGAAATTGACCTTGCAAAAAAATACGGTTACATGGCAAGCAACCTTCATACCGACATGCATGAATGTGTCGGACATGGCTCAGGACAGTTGTTACCCGGAGTTAGCTCAGAAGCATTAAAGAACTATCATTCACCGCTTGAAGAAGCACGTGCCGATTTATTTGCACTTTATTATATGATGGACCCTAAAATGGTTGAATCAGGTTTAATGCCCAATCATGACGTTGCAAAAGCAGAATATAATGCTTATATCAGAAACGGATTGATGACACAGCTAACAAGAATTGACATCGGGAAAAACATTGAACAGGCACATATGCGAAACCACCAGCTTATTGCAAAATGGTGCTTTAAAAAAGGAAAACCCGACAATGTTATTGAAAAATTTATTAAAGACGGAAAAACTTATTGCAAGATAAATAATTATCAAAAATTAAGAGATTTATTTGGTGAATTGCTTGCTGAGGTTCAGCGGATAAAATCAGAAGGTGATTATGAAACAGGAAAGCAATTGATTGAAACTTATGCTGTAAAAGTTGACCCTGAACTTCATAAAGAAGTAAAAGAACGTTATGCAAAATTAAATCTTGCTCCTTATGGTGGGTTTATTAATCCTGTTTTTACACCTGTTTATGAAGGAGATAAAATTATTGATATAAAAATTGAATATCCTGATGATTATGCCGGTCAGATGATGGACTACTCCAAAAATTTCTCATTCCTTCCTGCTAATTAGTGCTTGCCAGAAAACGCCAATTTCTTCGTTATGCTCGTGCAGAAAACCAGTCATTTACAATAGTAAAATCTTGATTTTCTGCACTTCGCAAGCCTCGAACTTGACGATTTCTGACTAAGCACTCCAAAATATTGATTTTTTGTGCAGACACTATTTAGAATTAAAGCACCAAATATCAAAAACAAATAACAAAACTTGTCCGCCCGTACGGGTGGATGGA
>JADFUO010000079.1 GCA_015222115.1 Bacteroidota bacterium
AATTATTTCTTTATTTGTAACATATCAACTGCTGACTGCCGACTGCCGACTGCCGACTGAGGACTGCTTTCACTTAAGCTAATTTGTTTGTAGCTATACTAAGTAATCGCCTAAAATTATTTTTTCCTGCTCCTTGTATAATTTCCGTTTGACGAACTATCTCTTTTTCTGCTGACAAATTTTTTTCTTCTGTTTCGTTCAAGTATTTCACTTGTATTGTTAAGTCTGACTTCTTTGTTGAGCTTTAGGTTGTCTTTTGATAGAGAAGCTAAGTGGTCAAGTATTAATTCATCATTTACAGAATCACGGTTCCAGTTCAGGTATGATTTTTTCAAATGATTTGCAATGGTTTTTATTAATGCGTCTTTTTCAGGACCATCTTCGTATTCGATAGCTTTATTTATGATCTTTTCAATATTTTTTCCGTAATGACGAAATTTAATGTGATTATCCTGGTATGGGATTTTTTCGGGTTTAGAATATAAAATATTTTTTGAAGGTTTGGGATATGGTGAATCAACATCTAATTTAAAATCGGAAATCATAAACATATGATCCCATAATTTGTGTTTGTAATCTCCTGATTCACGTATACGGGGATTCATTTGTGCCATGATATTTATAATAAAATTTGCTGATTTATTGCGTTTTTCACTATCTTCAATAGTAGTTGTATATTCAATCATTTTCTGGATGTTTCTTCCGTATTCTGAGATTACCAGTTTGTTGCGGGCGGTGTTGTATTCCATTTTTTATTTTTTTTAGATGATATTCTTATTGCCGATTGTAATACTTTTATTTAATATAAAAGGAAGTATTTTTAAATATTCAGGAATTAAGAATTGCAAAGATAAGAATTATTTTATAATATCTTAAGTTTTGCAAATTTTAATAATAATTGTTTTTGTCCGATGCCGTTAAAAAACACAGTGGCTTTTTTGTTTGATCCTGTTCCTTCAATACTGATGATCTTGCCTTTTCCAAAACGTTGGTGCTCAACTTTCATGCCGGTTTGCAGCTTGTCAGTAACCTGATTTAAAAAATCATTATTGAAGTGTGAATTTTCAATATAAGTAATTTTATTAAGTTTTTTACCTCTAAAATTTAAAGAAGATGATTTTTTATTTTTGTTAAAATAATCGTTTTTAAACTTGTTTACGTGGATTGATGTTTTTTTAGGTAATTCCAGATATTTTTCATCAATTTCTTCAATAAATCTGCTGGGTTCGCAAATGGTTAAATTTCCCCAGCGATAACGATTTTCAGCATAAGAAATCGAAACTTTTTGTTCTGCACGTGTTAAAGCAACATAAAACAGTCTTCGTTCTTCTTCCATGTCTGCCCTTGAGCTTAATGATTGTATTGAGGGAAACAGGTTTTCTTCCAAGCCAACTATGTAAACATACGGAAATTCAAGTCCTTTTGCTGCATGCACCGTCATTAATGAAACATAATCAGTAGCTTCCTTATCTTTTGTGTCGGCATCAGTAAGCAAAGCAACATCCTGCATAAATTCATCAAGTGTGGTTATGGAATTATTTTCAGTTAGTTCTTCTTCATTGGTTTCTTTTTCCGAAAATTCTTTAACGGCATTTAACAGTTCTTCAATGTTTTCGTATCGGCTTAAACCTTCGGGTGTTTTATCTTCATACAGGTCCTTTAGTATTCCTGAAGAAGAAGCAATTAATTTAGCGAGGTCAAAAGCATTTTTCTTTTTAAGCTGAGCAGAAAAACTCTTTATTCTAATTACAAATGTTGATATTTTTGATAAGGTGCCTGTATTGATATTCAGGGTGTATTTTGAAGAATTTTCAATTATTTCCCATAAACTTTTGTTTTCCTTATCAGCCGTTACAATAATTTTTTCTAATGTGGTTTTACCGATTCCGCGTGCCGGATAATTGATTATCCTTATTAATGCTTCTTCGTCTTTGTTATTAATAACTAAACGGTAATATGCAAGTAAATCTTTAATTTCCTTACGTTTGTAAAACGATAAACCACCAAAAATCCGGTAAGGAATATTTAATTTTCTTAATGCTTCCTCAATTGCTCTTGACTGGGCATTTGTTCTGTAAAGAACAGCAAATGCATCATTCTGAAGCTGGAAATTCATTTTCTGCTCAAAGATTGAGTTTACAACTAAAGCGCCTTCTTCTCCGTCAGTTGTTGCTTTTATCAATTGAATTTTGTTTCCTTCTGAATTATTTGTCCATATCTCTTTAAAAATCTGATCTTTGTTATTTATGATTATACTGTTAGATGCATTTACAATAGTTTTGGTTGACCGGTAATTCTGTTCCAGCTTAAAAGTTTTTAAATCCGGATAATCGTTTTTAAAATTAAGGATATTCTGAATATTTGCACCTCTGAATCCATAGATGCTTTGAGCATCATCACCCACAACACAAATATTTTCGTTGTTTGCAGCTAATTTTTTTACAATCAGATATTGAACATAATTTGTATCCTGATACTCATCAACAAGGATATATTTAAATTTTTGCTGGTATTTATATAAAATATCGGCGAAATCTCTGAAAAGGATATTTGTATTAAAAAGCAGGTCGTCAAAATCCATTGCATTGGCTTTTTTGCATCGCATTGCATAGATTGAGTAAAGTTCGCCAATTTTGGGTTTACCTGCCATTTTGTCCGCGTTCATTATTTCAAAATCATCTTTGTATTCGTTGGCTGAAATCAGGTTGATCTTTGCTGCTGATATTCTGTTCAAAACATAATTCGGAGCATAAATTTTGTTATCTAAATTTTGATCTTTTATTATTGCCTTTATTAATCGTTTCGAATCATCAGTATCATATATTGAATAATTGGAAGGATATCCCAACCGAAAACCTTCAATTCGTAATATTCGAGCAAAAATTGAGTGGAACGTTCCCATCCAGACATTTCTTGCATCAGTACCACCAACTAATTTTATTATTCTTTCTTTCATTTCGCGGGCAGCTTTGTTAGTAAAAGTCAGTGCAAGAATATTAAACGGGTCAACACCAAGATTTAGCAGGTGTGCAACCCTGTATGTCAAAACACGCGTTTTGCCCGAACCGGCACCAGCTATAACCATAGAAGGCCCCTCGGTATGTTTTACCGCTTTGAGTTGTGCCTGATTTAAATCTTTTAAAATGTCTTTCACCGTATAGATAGATTTTGGTTTGCAAAAATATGCTATTAAGCACCTAAACATTCTCAACCTGGTAGGTGTATCCTTCTTTTAAATTTTTTTTATTGTTTTTCAAAGCATTGATATATTGTCCGCAGTTGCTTCCTATTTTGTTTTCTTCCAACTCACCTATGCTAAGAATAACTTCGTAACCTGCTTTTTTTAGATTTTCAATAATTGTATAATTTTTTATTCCGGGCTTTATTAACGAACTGATTTTATTTTTTTTTGCTTTAAAGGTCGGATTCACGGGTGTTATCTTTATCAGGAAAATATCAGGATTAAAGTGCTTTTTCAATTCACTTATATCCATAATATTTTTTTCACCTAATGCAAAATTCAGGGTTATTTTTCTGTTGCCGGATTCATAAAAAAGCTTGCCATATTCTGAAATTGTTTTAAAATCCCATTTTTTAACAGGTATCAATTCATCTCTTTGTTTTTTATCAGTGCTATGCAGCGAAAACTGAAGTTGAAAATTATTTTTATAAAGACGGGTTTTTATATCTAAAAGCTCATCAAAAAAATTTTCCGTTCCTGCAGGTGCAACTGAAGACAGGGAAGGAATAAAATTTTTAAAAGAATATAATTGCGGAATGGCTTCCAAAACATCCAAAACATTGTTGTTGAATGCAGGTTCGCCCATGCGGGCAAATTGTATCT
>JADFUO010000080.1 GCA_015222115.1 Bacteroidota bacterium
TGATGTAAGGCTCGACAGGCAAATTAAACAAGTGAATTTAACCGGCAATGATGATAAATTTCGTTTTGCCGACATAGGTACACTCTTTAAAAATAAATCTTTCATCTATGTAACTCTGCTTTGTTTAACTTTCTACTCAGCAGTTTTCCCATTTCAGGCGTTCTCTCCTGATTTTATGTTAAATAAATTTGGAATGAGTTTAACACAAAGCGGAAAAATTGCTTCTATCTTATACTGGGTTACAATGTTTGCCACGCCGCTTTTCGGGTTGTTTATTGACAAAATTGGGAAAAGTGCTTCAATCATGATATTCGGCTCGGTTTTATTAACTCTTATACACCTTACTTTTGCATTCACCAATCTTAATCCGGTTATTCCTTTAGTTTTACTAGGAATATCAATAGCATTAGTGCCTGCAGCAATGTGGCCTTCCGTAGCTAAAATTGTACCTGAAAAAAGAATAGGTTCTGCTTATGGTGCCATGTTTTCAATTCAAAATCTCGGACTCTTTGCTTTTCCGATTTTAGCAGGATTTATCCTTGAAACAACTAATAAAAACTCAGAAATATATATATTGTCAGAAGAAGCAAAATCAATAAAGAATACTAAAGAATTTACTTCCACTTATCTTAATAATTCAGATAAACCGCTTAAGAATAAAAAGCTCCTTGCTTCGCTTACAATTCTTGATATGCCCGACACTATCAATCTAAAAAAAGAAAAGGGTGCCCTTAAAAAACAACTTGATAAATATGGCACCGTAATTTGGGATGAATATTTTCAAACCAAATCAGATAAAAAAGGTAATTTTACCGGTACTTTGGGCACTGACAGTACGGACAAAATCAACATTCACAGCTTAAATATTAATCCTGAAAAAGATATTATAATAATTTCAGCTATTGACACATCAAAATCAATAATTTTAAAATCAAATAATTATAAAATAGATACTGCTTTAAATTATATCAATTTCAGTCCAAAGCTTAATAAAAATGATTTGGAAATTTTAAAAGACCATAAAAATGTATTACTTACAATTTACGATACAAAAAGAAAAGTCAGGATACTTGAAGAAGAACATAATATTTTTATTGATGAAAACCTCCATCTCAGATGTGAGATTGGAAAAGGCCGGCTCAGATATGCCAATTTTGACTATCTGATTTTACCTGATAATGCGGTAATTAAAATACAAACGCCACTTAATTATACTTTTACTATTTTAATTTTTGCAGTTCTTGGCTTATTTGGTTTTATCTTTGCATTGCTGCTGAAACGTGAAGATAAAAAAAGCGGATATAGTCTTGAATTGCCATCAAATAAAAAAAAATAAGTAAGCGTTCATAAAACGCTGAAATTGGAAATTAAGCTCTTAAAAAGTAAAACTTACCAACATGTTGTTTAAATTGAATGTTGTTTATGCAGCCATTAGGATATTGTTTCGGGTTACCCATACGGGCTAACTTCGTGTCGCAGGTTTCGAGTTGCGGGATGCACGTAACTCGTATCTCGCAACTCGCAACAAAAATCGCTACTTGATTTCCCGATTGTAATCGGTTTATTTTCTACTCATATTGAAAATAATTAGAAACTAATTTGTATTTATAACAATTTTGTAATAATTCTGTAAAAAATTATTAATGTATTGATTTTAATATTGAAAAATATTTAACAGCAAAATAAAACAAATTTATCATGAAAAAATTAATTTATCTTTTAATTCTTACTCTTAGTTTGAGTTCTTGTGTTCAGCAGGCAGACTATCAACAAAAAAAACCTAAGAATATCATCTTAATGATAGGTGATGGAATGGGTTTAACTCATGTTCATGCAGCATTAACTGCAAAAAATAATAATCTTAATATTGCCCGTTGCAGATATATCGGATTAGTGAAAACATATTCATCAGATAATTATATTACAGATTCAGGAGCTTCGGGAACTGCAATAGCAACCGGTGTAAAAACCAAAAACGGTGCAATCGGGGTTGATACTTCAGGGATTGCTCAGCAATCAATTTTAGAGATTGCCGAAGAACATGGCAAGGCAACAGGTTTGGTAGCAACAGCTTTTATCACACACGCAACACCTGCTGCATTTATTGCTCATAATCCCGACAGACATGATTATGAAAACATTGCCTTGGATTTTTTAAAAAATCCAAGGCCTGTCTCTTATACA
>JADFUO010000081.1 GCA_015222115.1 Bacteroidota bacterium
GTTATTAGTGTATAATTATATGCGTTTTTCCCTTTTATGATTACTTCCAATCCGGTTCTTATAGAAAAAACCATTGCAATAAACATAAAAAATATATGCGGGAGAAGAATATAAAGCGGAACATGTCCTTTGAAACGTATGATAACAGGTTTATCGGTAAGTTTATATATTTTGCCGTTTTTGTTTAGTGATATTTCATACATTACTTTTCCGGCAGGAGGTTGGTGAGGAATGAAAGCAATCAGGTTTTCGCCTTCTCGTATCATAATTTTTTCTGTCCATTCATCAAAGCTTTTAAATCTTTTGTATTTAAAAACTCCATTGACAGATGTGTCGGGGATTTTAATCTCAATTTTGGCATCATCATCACCACCATAAGATCTAAGCAATTTGTATTTTATTGACTGCTTCTCAATATTTATTATTCCTATGACCGGATATGTCGGCCCTGTTGTTTTTTGATATATTGCAACTGTCAGCATAAAAATTATGGATAGAATCCAGAATAAAAGTGATTTGTTTTTGTATTTCATCTTTCCCTTATTTTATTTATTTCCCTTATTTCCCCTATTTCCCTTATTCCCCTTATTCCCTCAGCAACTTTCAACAAAATTATTTTTTTACATTTTCCAATGCGTCATAAATTGCCTGATGAATATTAGTACGAATATCCAGTTCCATAATTTTATGGTTTTCTGCATTAGGATAAACCCTGTTTGACAGAAAAATATATATCAGGTTATTCTCAGGGTCAGCCCATGCATAAGTTCCTGTAAAACCGGAATGTCCGAAACTTTCAAGTGAAGCACTTTTGCATGTAGGTCCGTCTTCATCATAGACGGGTAAAGGTTTATCAAATCCAATTCCACGCCGGTTGTCATTAAGTGGAAATTGCTGTTTTGTAAATTCTTTAACAGTTAAAGTGTCAACATAGTTTATGCCTGCATATTCACCATTTTGCAAAAGCATTTGCATAAAGATTGCCATATCATTTGCATTTGAGAACAACCCGGCATGTCCTGATACACCTCCTAACATAGCAGCACCCGGGTCGTGAACATCTCCGTGAAGAAGTTGTTTGCGAAAAACCTTGTCATCTTCAGTAGGGACTATCCTTGATAATTCAAATTTATTTCTGGGCAAATATGTTAGAGTTGTTAAACCAAGAGGTTTGTAAAAAATTTCAGTTACATAATCTTCAATCGGTTGATTTGTGATGTTTTCAATAATTTCTTTAAGTAAATAAAATCCTAAATCGCTGTATTTGTATTTGTTATTTTCCCTTAGCGGTGATTGGATAATACTGTCAATAATATTATAGAAGTAGTTTTTTCGGATATAAATATTTTCTGCAACTCTTACAGGGAAATTCTCTGAAATTTTATCATTGTATATCAGCGTGTCAAGTTTTACGTCAATTAATGTTGATTTAAAATAAGGTATCCATGACTGGAATTTTGCCTGATGAGCTAACAATTCACGGATTATAATTTTTTCTTTGTCAGTTCCTTTAAGATAGGGAAGATATTTACTTACTTGCTGATCAATGTCAATTTTGCCTTCATCCGAAAGTTTCATTATTGCAATGGTGGTTGCAGCAATTTTAGTTATAGATGCAAGGTCGTATAAATCTTCTTTTTTGACCGGGATTTTATTTTGATAAGTAAAACTTCCGAATGTTTTATTGTAAAATATTTTACCGTCTTTTCCTGCAATTATCTGGCAGCCCGGGTATGCTTTATTCTCAATACCGGATATTGCAGTTGAATCAATAATATATATATCGTTAGCTTGAATATTAAATTCTTCAGGAACTGTGTATTTCAACCGGATTTTATCTGTTTCAAAACCTGTGTTTATTGGAAAATCAAATGAAGCGGTTACAGGCAATTTGCCTTTTGCTGCTATTCCGCCAAAAATAATTTGAGCGGAAATTTCCTGTGAAACCTGATTATCCTGATAAGAAATTATTAATGTTTCAATATTATCCGTGTCATAAAACCTGGAAAGAGAATAAGGATTTGCAAATATATTAAGAATAATTTTTTGATGTTTTCTGATGGAATTTATTAAATCAATAGTTTGTGTGCTAATACCGAAATCTTTAGAAGCAAAAATATTTGTACCGTGAATACTGATAATTATCAAATTATATTTTAATAACTGTGCAGATAGTAAATTGATTTCCTGTTCAGTTGCTCCATCCGTAAGAGAATAATTATCAATTTTTGCATAATTCCCCATCATCTTTTGAAAATGATTAACTTTTTTTTCACCGATTGTTACCGAAGCAATTTTTAAAGTATCAAGATTTATTAATGGTATCAGTTCATTATTGTTTTTTACAATAGTAATAGCCGATTCATAAAGTTTTCTGTTAATAAATTCAGCTTTTCTGTTATTTAGTTCATGATATATATTTTCAATTTCAACAGGTTTGTAATTATTCAGTCCTGATTTATATTTAAATTTTAAGATTTTTTTACATTTTTCATCAATATCCGATTGGGAAATAATTCCTTTTTTTATTGCTTTTTTGATTTTTTTAATTGCTTTTGGCACATCAGATGGTAAAAGCAGTATGTCGTTTCCTGCTTCAAGAGCTTTTACTTCAATATTGCCGGGTTTAAAATATTTTGTTACTCCTTTCATATCAAGGGCATCAGTAACTATAAGTCCTTTAAAATCCATTTTATCTTTTAAGATTCCTGTAACAACGGGCTTAGAAAGAGTAGCAGCTGTATTTTCCTGAGATTCATAAGATGGCAGATATAAATGTGCAATCATAATTCCATCCAATCCATTATTTATCAATTCTTTAAATGGGTATAATTCTAATGAATCCAGTCTTTCTTTAGAATGATTTACGATAGGAAGTGTTTTATGTGAATCGGTTTCAGTGTCGCCATGTCCGGGAAAATGTTTGGCAACAGCAATAATTCCATTATCCTGAAGCCCTTTCATATAAGCCAAACCTTTAGCCGAAACATTTGTCCTGTCTTCACCGAATGACCTGCTATTAATAACCTGATTTTTCGGATTGCAATTAATATCAACAACAGGAGCAAAGTTCATTTGGATTCCAAGACGCTTGCATTGTTTTGCGATTTCAGAACCCATTTCATAAACCAGACTGTCGTTTTTAATAGCACCTAAAGTTATCTGAAAAGGAAAAGAAATTGTGTTCTCCAATCGCATTCCGAGACCCCATTCAGCATCAATTGAAATAAAAAGCGGAGTCTTTGCAATGCTTTGCCATAAGTTGGTTTGTAATGCCTGCTTTAAAGGTGATGATTTAAAAAAAGTTACTCCGCCAATATTATAATCCTTAATGTATTTATCAATATGATCAAAATAATCTTCACCCGGATTGTTGGCTCTGACGATTAATAACTGAGCTATTCGTTCATCAGGGCTTAATGAATTAAAAAC
>JADFUO010000082.1 GCA_015222115.1 Bacteroidota bacterium
ATTGTAGTATTACCATGCTTATCGCTAAAGGAGGTTATCAGCTAAAGAAAATGAAATAGTTGATAAAGTTCAATAAAAAAAGCAATGGTTAACCACTGCTTTTTTTATTGTTAATATGATAATAAAAATATAATTAATATAATCAAAAACACCTCAAAACCAAAATGCATTTGATTTGAGGTGTTTAACTTTTTGTAGATTAATATAATTCTGTGTTCTCTGTGATTAAGAGTTTAGCTGTATTTCACTACTCAACCACAATTCTTTTCACAAACGTTCCTGTATTTGTTTTGAAATAAAGTAAATAAATACCTGTAGTAAGTTGTGACACATCCAGGGAAAACTTTTTACTCCCCACATTTCTATTGATAATAATTTGGCCACGGTTATTCAACATCTGAAGATCAGTAACCGTT
Source organism: Bacteroidota bacterium (assembly GCA_015222115.1). GTDB lineage: Bacteria > Bacteroidota > Bacteroidia > Bacteroidales > JADFUO01 > JADFUO01. The sequence goes on from JADFUO010000082.1 coordinate 417, forward strand.
TCAATTGCATCAACAAATATTATATCAGTTGCAGGATTTGGATAGATGCTTATTTGATCAGCAGTATTTTCTTCAATTCCTACATTCCAGTTGACCGTAACAGTATTTGACGGGACAGATTCACCCTCGTCGTAATAGGCAGTTACATAGTAGTTATAATTACCAAATCCAGGCAATATATCTCCATAATAAGGTATTGCAGAATTGCCAAGCAACGTCCCGTTCCTGTATATTTTATAGTATGAAAATCCTTTGGTATCTTTTGCTTTCTTAGTAACCCTGCTATTCGGTTTTCCTGATTCAAGAATCACCGACTTGTTCACCGGGTTATATGTATCCGGTTTAATGTATTCATTGACAATTACACCATCCTTGGTAGTACTGATCAGGGCCTCATGACCTCCCATGTAATAATATTCCCATGTACCCATTTCTGTGAATCCACCTGTATGATTACCAAAATACAAGGTGCCATTGTATGAACTTTCGTCAACGCCTACGTAGGGCCCATCGGCATTTGTATTATAAGTTGCCACCATGAATGAAGGTTCATTGATGCTTATATCATTCACATTCCAGGTGATCCAGTTGTTGGAAACGCCGTTTGTAGTATAGGGACCCTGCAATACATTGGATCCATTGCCGGATAATATATATACTTCCATTGGAGCGCTATAATTGCCGTGATTGGAGGTATAGAACCTAACTTCCTTTAATGTTACAGGATAGGTTGGTAAAGTAAACAACTGGGCGATTCCGGCTCCGCCGTTTGTTGACGCGAAAGAATTTTCAAAGCCATTGTCATGATAGTAAATCCATCCTGAGCCGCCTGCCGGAATCCAGTAAAGAGAAACTTTCTCGTTGTTATTGGTTGCGGCAAGATTTCCGGGTGGTAATAAAGACCCTCCTGAAACAGTTGCCTGAACGGGACCTGCCGCATTGGATTCCCCTTCGTTGTAAACCGCTGTTACATTATAATTGTAGGTGCCGTTAGGTAAGCCATTATCATCATAATAGGTATTTGTAACCACGGAACTGTTGATCTTATTTCCATCTCTGTAAATATTGTATCCAAGCAGCCCTCTCAATTTGTTAGCTTGGTTTTCAATAGGAAGTATAGTATTCACAATACTCTTTTGTATTCTAACAGTATTATTTGTGCCATTTGTTAGTGAAATTAACTCAGGCATGGTATTAAAATTCAGTTCTTCCCTGCTGCCGTCAGAATATTCAACTATAGCTCTTATAAGGTAAGCTTCAGGCCATGTAGTCCATGTTGAACCTGCTTCATATAAATCCCATGATCGGCCATTGTTCAGGTTTTCATCGTAACCCAGGTATACATCATCACTGATTGAACCGAAACCAACAACGAAATCTCCGGAGAAAGTAATATTAAAAGCGCTGATGTCCAGAACAAACCAATCTTCATCAACACCGGTACAGATTCTTTCATATACCGGGGTTGTACCCGGTTGTGAGCCCGCCCATCCAAACACTCTGGCATTAAAGGTTATGCTACTACCTTCTGTTGAGGTATAATATTTAATTGTCAAAACTTTACATGGGCCTGATGGTGACATGCGTGTGGCCATGGTATAACCAATATATTTATATCCTCCGGTTAATGTATTGTTATCATAGATAAGTTCTTCGGTACCGCCACCGCTAGGAGCAGTCCAGCTAATATGAACATTACTACCACTCACTGAAGCCTGAAGCTCTGTTGGTGGTTGAAGAGTTGATCCTCCCTGTACAGCAAGATATGCATTGACTCTGCCATATCCCATCTCGTTGTTCCAGGTACTATAAGGATAATCCGGATTGTTTGAATAAGAATATCCGCCCACTTTTTCACAACTGTTATAGAGCTGGGTTTTAATCTGATGTTCGCTCCAGCCGGGATGGACAGATCCAATCAGGGCAACAACTCCTGCTGCAATCGGACAGGACATCGATGTTCCTGATAAGGATACAAAATCACCAGTGGCATATCCCTGAGTACCTTCCCTGTCAAGTGTGTAACAGTCAACACCGGGAGCAATAATGTCGGTTGAATCACCATAATTAGAGAAATCTGCCCTGGTATCGTTTGAGTTTGAAGCTCCTACGCCTACTACATGAGGAAACAGGAGAGGATACGCAATTGCATTCACGGCATTATCGTTACCGGTTGAAGCCAGTATAACTGCTCCAAGACCACTCCGGGGTTGGGTGCGCATGGCTTCGTATGCATCCTTTACAATATCATTATTAGCCCAAGAATGTATGCCAATGCTGTTACTTACCGCAACAACACTGTAACTTGTGTTGGCAATGTGCTCTCCGGCTCTCTGTATCGTCCAGGAATCAGTGTTAAAGCTGCCACCATCGAAATCATAACCAATCCTTATAGGCAATACCTTACAGTTATAACCAACACTGGCAACACCATAATTATTATTGGTGATTGCCCCTATAAATCCGGCACATGGTGTTCCGTGATTTTCATCAGGATGAGTGGCTGAAGGATCATTGTTGTCATTTACAGCACAATAAGGATCAACTAGTTTCCCTGAAAATTCAGCATGATTAAGATCATACCCGTGACCATCTACAACAGCAACAACAATATTTGATGAACCTGTTGTTATATCCCATGCTTCCGGAGCATCTATGTCGGCATCACTTGCCTGATTTAAGAACCATTGATCAGTATAGTAAGGATCGTTAGGGATATGACCTGTCTGTCCCTTAAATATGAAGTTAGGCTGTGCATAGTTAATACCTTTATTCTTGCTCAATAAACGGGATTGCTCAAAAACATCAGATCCGGCTTTCAACCGTACAACATAGGATTTAGATCGGACCAGGTCTATCACATCCAGTAATTTTCCATTAACCTGCCTGATGAATTCATTTGATTCCTTGTCATTCAGATCACCTTTCGTAATATTGAAAATCATAATGTTTTCAACACAGGCATAATCATTATCTTTAATCAGCAATGGATAAACTGATGCAACATACGGCAAAAGTTTTATTTTGCCTATCAGTATTTCGCATTCATCTATCGAAGTAATCCTTTCCTGATTAACGTAAAAAGTCATAGCTTTTTTTGAGTTAAAAACTATTTTTTCGCTAAGCGGTTGTAAAAGGTCACCCTCGGTTTTGCTTAACAACAGGATGATTGCATCAGCATCCGGCTTTTCATAAAAAGAAATGAAAAGTTTGCTGTAATCGGCTGATGGTGTTATTAGCTTTCCATCATCATAAAATGCAAATTTCCCTGTTTTGTTTTCAATCAGTAATGATTGTCCTCTGAGGTTATGGTTCATAAAAACAAGCGTCAGAAATGCAACCATAACGGTAATAAAAATTGTAGATTTTTTCATTTTGTTTGTTTTTGTTGATTAAAATAAATTTAGAAAACAATTGATATTTCCTTTTTTGGACCACCTGTACATTTTATGGTTATTATATCCCTTACACCTGCTTCTGCTCCGGGAACATATAAAGATATATCTGAATTTTCAGTAATTGTGGTAGTATATGAATTCATATATCCATCACTTCCAACAACACTTATTTTTACTTCGGTTCCCTCTGCCGAAGGACAAAGTATCAATGCCGATGCAACATAACCCTGACCTGGAGAAGGATCTTTAGGTACAGTTTTAAAATTTACTATTCTTAGTTGAGGATTTAATGTTATGGTCCAAGAGTTAGATCCATGTTGATAATCCATCCAATTAGAAGTCTCACTTTTGATTCCGGGTACCTTAATATAAGCTTTCATTTTATATTGTGCAGCTGGTTGATTACATATAGATGTAATTTTATCACAAAACCATGAATCAATACTAGTACCACCTCCGTAATCTTCATGAATGAAAGAACAATATAACTCAGATGCTGTAAATGCTCCGGCACATACTGCCGTTATAGCTGCAGCAGATACTACATTCGGGAAAACTACTGAAATTTCCGCTGTTATTTTTACGCATATTGCGGCTTTATCATAAAATGTCAACGCTGACTGTCCTGCACAGGCAATATTCAATAAAGATAAAAGCTTATCACATATTGGCTTCAGATTAACCGGCGGTAAACCAAACTGCGATGGGGTGTTAAGTTTATATTGTCCATTGCCTAAGTTTTTCATTATCCCATAGTGACCATCCAATATATCATTTGGATCAAATCTTAAATTGATATTTGCATTTAAAACTAAATAATCACATTGTTTAAGCGTAAAATTGACACTGCCTTTTGTTTCTTTCAAATCCTTATTATAAACCTCTTCATTATATGCAGGAGTAACAGAAAATTGAGATTTTTTATCTTTTCGAATATTGGTAAAATAATTTTCAGATACAATGTCATTTTCTTTTAATGATTCCTTTAAATCAATTGGAATGCTTAGTTCTATATCTCCTTCCGGAGAAATAGCTTTTACCCGAATTTCATTTTCTGATAACCATTCAAGTTTAAAAACAACCCCGTTTGTTGCAAATATTTGTTTGGTTTTTCCTTCCTCATCTACTATAACAATGGTTTCTTTGGTTTCGCCGGGAGCAAGCACACTATATGCATCAAAGCTTAATGCTTCACCTGTTTCTCTGTCTTTTTCTCCATAATAACATATAGTAACACCTTCTTGAGTTTCAACTTTTAATAATAATGGGTCGGTCGGATTTGTATACAAAGTTAATTTTGGTGGAATTTTTAAGGGTTCCTCCGAAATATCATCTTTGGGACAACCCATAATTAATAGTATAATAGCTATTGCAAAAAACAATTGAATAAATTTTTTCATAATTACCTCCGTTTTTAAATTATTAGTATTTTTCTTCGACTTTATAAAACAGTCTTATAATAAATTTATTCAAATATAATATCCGAAAAAGAAAAAATAACGGTAAATACATAAGTGGTGGGAACTAATTTGTATCCGGCAGTTTTGGAGCTAAATTCGTTATATCATTTCTGCTAATTTCAAAAAACTCTCTTTTTCTCTCCTTTATAACTTTATAAGGTAAGCGTGGATTTTACCTTCATTAAAATCCCATTCAATAAATTTAATATTTTGTAACCCAAAGTAAATTTTTATGGTTTAATATTGAGTCCACTCCGAAAAATCATTTATTTTGGACTAAAGTCCATAAATACCTAATAATCAATAGCCCCGTACGGGGTAAGTCAAATAATTGATATTATGGGCTTTGGCCCAAATACATCTTGATTAGTAGGCTTTTCGGAGTAAACTCAATACTGCCAATCAATCTTAAGAAATGTTAATTTTATACTTTTTAAACCATAACAACGTTAACACATCTAACATAAAATCAATTTTTAAAAATCCGAAATTATATGATAAAAATTAAAAGCAACATAGCAATTAGTGATTCGGGATTTATTTTTAATCCGGCAAACGGTGAATCTTTTTCTGCAAATCCGATTGGAATTGAATTTTTTAACTTTATCAAACAGGGAAAACCTCAAGAAGATATTTTTGAAAATATGCTTGAAAAATATAATACTGATAAAAATACTTTAGAAAAGGATTATAGCGATTTTGTTCAAACTTTAAATCAATTTCAATTACTTGACCAGGATGCAGAAAAGGAAGCTTAACATTGCAGTTACGGGTCTGAATGCTATTGACAGTCCGGGTCCCGGTGTTGCGGTTATTCGTGCTTTACGCGAAGCTAATTCATTTGATGTAAGAATCATCGGATTGGCATACGAATCACTTGAACCCGGAATATATATGCATCAACTGGTTGATAAAACTTATCAAATACCATATCCAACCGCCGGAATAGAAACTTTATTAGCCCGTCTGGAATATATACAATCACAAGAAAACCTTGATGTGATAATCCCGAATTTTGATGCAGAACTTTATTCATTCATCAAGCTCAGTCCTAAGCTGAAAAAAATGGGAATCAATACATTTCTTCCCACAATAGAGCAATTTGAAGAACGGCAAAAAATAAACCTTCCTGAGTTCGGTGAAAAATATGATATCAGGGTACCGCACAGCACAGCAATTTATAATATAAGGGAAATATACGGACAGGCATCGGAATTTTCATATCCTTTATTAGTAAAAGGGAAATATTATGATGCTTCGGTTGCATACAATGCCGACCAGATGAAAACCTATTTCAATAAGATTTCAGCTAAATGGGGCTTACCGATAATCATCCAGGAATTTATCCATGGCACCGAATATAATACAACGGGCTTGGGAGATGGCAAAGGCAATACTTATGCTTCGTTTCCAATGCGGAAACAATATATTACAGATAAAGGAAAAGCATGGGGTGGTATTTCAATTGCAGATAAAAAATTACTTGAACTTACAGAAAGTTTCATCAGTTCAACAAAATGGCGTGGGGTGTTTGAACTAGAATTTATGAAAAATCAGAAAAATGAATTTTATTTACTGGAGATTAATCCGAGAATACCGGCATGGATTTATTTAGCTGTGGGAGTTGGACAAAATATCCCGGAAGGACTTGTAAATCTTGCAATGGGAAATAAAATCAAACCATTCAAAGAATATAAAGTCGGGAAAATGTTTATCAGATATGCTTATGATATGATTGTTGATATTTCGGAATTTGAGCAAATATCAACTTATGGTGAACTGTGACCTGATTAATCAGGAAGAAACAATTAAATTAATTATAAAAATATGGAAAAACAAAGATATGAACGTCCGGTAATAATAAAGCTGGAAAGTAATATGCCGAACAAGTTCGGTCTTCGCACTGAATATAAACCAAAAACACATATTGATAATGTTTCAGTTAAAGACCTTATAAATGAGTATGGCTCTCCATTATTTGTAATATCAGAGAAAACCATACGATCAACTTATAAAAATGCAAAAAAAGCTTTTACAACAAGGTATCCGAAAGTGCAATTTGCATGGTCATACAAAACCAACTATTTAAGTGCTGTTTGTAATGTTTTTCATCAGGAAGGATCGTGGGCAGAAGTTGTTTCAGGTTTTGAATATGATAAAGCTATTAAAAACGGTGTTGATGGTAAAAAAATCATCTTTAACGGACCCGACAAAACCGAAAAAGACCTGACCAAAGCAATTGAAAACGATTCTTTGATCCACATTGATCATTTGGATGAATTATACACAATTATTGAATTATCTGAAAAGTTGAACAAAAAACCTAAAGTTGCTATCAGGGTTAATATGGACACAGGCATATATCCTATGTGGGACCGTTTCGGATTTAATTATGAAAACGGACAGGCATGGGATGCTTTAAATAAAATAATGCGTTCAAAAAAACTTGATTTAGTCGGCTTGCATACACACATCGGAACATTTATGCTTTCACCGCAAGCTTATGGAACCGCTGCTTATAAACTTGCTGAACTTGCAATTGGTATTCAAAAGAAATACGACCACGAAATAAAATATATTGATATGGGCGGAGGTTTTGCTTCCAAAAACACTCTTAAAGGTGCATACTTACCCGGTGTTGATACCAGCCCGTCTTTTGATGATTTTTCAGAAGCTATTACAAGTGCATTGATAAACAGCGATTTCAAACCCGACAAATTACCTCTTCTGATACTTGAAACCGGCAGGGCTTTAATTGATGATGCGGGATTTTTACTTGGTACGGTCATCTCTAATAAACGTCTGTCGGACGGGAAAAGAACCACAATTATTGATGTTGGAGTAAATATTTTATTCACTTCATTCTGGTACGACCATAAAGTAACACCTGCCCAGCCATTTACACAATATACTGAAGATACGGTTTTATATGGTCCTTTATGTATGAATATTGATGTAATCCGCGAGAACGCAAGCTTACCTCTTTTGAATAAAGGCGACAATATTGTTATTCATCAAGTAGGTGCTTATAATATGACTCAATGGATGCAGTTCATTACTTTAAGACCAAAAGTAGTGATGATAGATATGGACGGCAAAACTCATATTATCCGCGAGAACGAAAGTATTGACAGCATAACCTCTTTTGAAAAAGTACCTGAGTATCTGAAAAAGTTTGAATTGTAATATTAAAATGGTTGAATGGTTAAATTGTTGAATTAATAAAATCTTTGAGAATCAGTGTAATCTGTGGCTATTATTGGTTGCGGGTTACGAGATACGGGTTGCGAGTTGCGGTATTAGATGGTTGAATAAAAGCAAATCATCTCTGCTTCTTTGCGTCTCTGCGTTTAATACAATGGAAATACAGTTGAAATACAATAGAAATATAAGTAAGCATTTAACCATGAAACTTGAAACCTGAAATCTGAAACTAAAATGATAGCCAAACTAAAATACATATTCCCTCATTTCATCAATAGCATTTTAAACAGCTACTCGCAGGTATTTTTTTCAAATAGCTCAAAATTTGCAGTTATTTTAATTATTGTATCGTTTTTTGATCTTTTTGCCGGTATCAGCGGATTAATTGCGGTTATTGTTTCAAATACAGTTGCCTATCTGGTAGGTTTTAACCGCTTTAATATCAAGTCGGGATATTATGGATTTAATTCATTACTTGTCGGCTTGGGATTGGGTGTTTTTTACCAGCCCGGATTTGAATTTTTTGCTCTTTTGCTTTTTGTTTCCTTATTCACACTTTTTGTAACAATAATGCTTGAGGGAGTAATTGGGAAATACGGACTGCCTTATTTAAGTATTTCTTTCCTTATCGGGATATGGGTGATAACCCTTGCTTCACGCGAATTTACTTCTCTTACAATCAGCGACAGAGGTATTTATAACCTCAACGAAATGTATATGCTTGGCGGGTTTACAATGGTGAAAATTTATGAATGGTTCAATAACTTAAATCTCCACGAATCAATTACAATATATTTCAGGTCCTTAGGAGCTATATTTTTTCAGTATCATTTATTCGCCGGAATATTAATTGCAGTCGGAATTTTAATTTATTCAAGGATAGCTTTTTTATTATCTTTAGTTGGATTTTTTTCAGCATATTTATTTTATCAATTTATAGGTGCCGACATCGGGGAATTAAATTACTGTTACATCGGTTTCAACTATATACTCACAGCTATTGCAATCGGGGGATTTTTTATTGTGCCGTCAAGATATTCTTTTCTCTGGGTTATCCTGTTAACCCCTTTAATTTCAATCATGATCACAAGCACAAGTGCCTTGTTTTCAATTCTTCAGTTGTCAATTTTTTCATTGCCATTTAATTTTATTGTTTTAATGTTTTTATACATACTGAAGTTTAGGGAGCGATTTTATAATAAACCTGAAATTGTTACTGTTCAGCAGTTTTCACCTGAAAAAAACCTGTATTCACAAACAAATTATAAAGAACGTTTCATAAACCCAAAGTACATTTCAATCTCCCTGCCTTTCTGGGGTGAATGGAAAGTTACACAAGGACAGGATGATGAGATTACTCACAAAGATGACTGGAAACATGCCTGGGATTTTGAGATCACTGATGAAGAAAATTCAGCTTTTAAAAGAAGCGGAACAAAAAGAGAAGATTATTATTGTTATAACAAGCCAATAATTGCCCCTGCCGACGGCTGGGTTGAAGAAATTGTTGATGGTATTGACGATAATAAAATCGGTGATGTGAACATGGAAAACAACTGGGGCAATACAATTGTGATAAAACATGCCGAGAAACTTTATTCAAAAGTGAGTCATATTAAAAAAGAAAGTTTTAAAGTTAAAAAAGGTGAGTTTATAAAAAAAGGTAAAATTATTTC
>JADFUO010000001.1 GCA_015222115.1 Bacteroidota bacterium
AATCAATACATGGGTGTAAGAAAGACCGCTGATTTTCTTGAAAAAACAACATGGTCATTAGCAATTACATTACTGGTTCTTAGCTTGGTTTCAATATTTGTAATTCCAAGAAATATTAATGTTCAGGCAACATTTGATACCGAACTGAGAGAGCAAATTGACAATTCGCAAACCCAGCCTATTGAGGATTATCAGGCACCTCCCTCACAAGAATAAACAAAGAAAATCGTTAATCCTGAAATTTCGGGAAAATCAATTCATCTGTCTTCTAAATCAAATTTTTGATATTTCATTATTCGATATTCGGTGTTCAATATTCATTATTTTTAATCAATTTTCCACGATAAATAATAAATTATTAAACTATGAACCTGCAATATATTTCGGACAGTACTGGTAAAACAACAGGAGTATTCATCCCTATCAAAGAATAGGATGAGCTTAAAAGCAAATACAAAGGTATTGAACAAGAGGAAGTAGATATTCCTGCCTGGCACATGGATGTGGTAAGGAAACGCCTTGAGGATTACAAAAAGAATCCCGACCAAGCTTTGGATTTTGATACTGCTATGGATGATATTGAAAAAGAACTGTAATGTACAAATCCATTATTCTACCACTTGCCAAAGAAGATATTAGAGAAGCTGCCTTTTGGTACAATGAAAAACAAAAAGGACTTATCTTAATAGTTATTATAAATAAAGTTTCCTGCGTAGTATTTCTCATAAATCCAGTTGATAAAATGTCAGAATGTCATAAAATCCTGTCATTTTTCAATTTTTCCACTTTGGCACAAAATATGCCAGTGCCCAAATGTATTTTAGAAAATTATATATTGTCTAACAAAAAAATTATTTATTATGGCAAAATTAAATATTAAACCATTATCAGACCGCGTGATTATTGAGCCTGCTGCTGCTGAAGAAATAACTGCCGGTGGGATTATTATTCCTGATACTGCTAAAGAAAAACCCCTGAAAGGAAAAATCGTAGCAATCGGAACCGGTAAAAAAGATGAACCGCTAACTGTAAAAGTTGGTGATAACGTTTTATACGGAAAATATGCTGGTACTGAAATTACTATTGATGGCAATGATTATCTGATCATGCGTGAATCAGATGTTGTAGCTATTGTTTAAAAAAGAAAATTTAAAATATTATTAACTTAAAATTAAAAAAAAATGGCAAAAGATATCACATATGACATCAAAGCACGAGAAGCATTAAAAGAAGGTGTTGATGCATTATCAAATGCAGTGAAAGTAACCTTAGGACCTAAAGGGCGAAATGTAATTCTTGACAAATCTTTTGGTTCACCGGCTATATCCAAAGATGGTGTAACGGTTGCAAAAGAAATTGAATTACAAGACCCAATTGAAAACATGGGCGCTCAAATGGTAAAAGAAGTTGCTTCCAAAACTAACGATATTGCCGGTGACGGAACTACTACTGCTACCGTTTTAGCTCAGGCAATTGTTACAACCGGATTGAAAAACGTTACTGCCGGTGCAAATCCTATGGATCTGAAAAGAGGGATTGATAAAGCTGTTGCAGAAGTTATCAAATCATTAAAAAAACAAACTAAACAAATTGGCGACAGCAATGAAAAAATTGAACAAGTTGCAACTGTTGCTGCCAATAATGAACAATCAATCGGAACATGCATTGCTGAAGCAATGAGTAAAGTTAAAAAAGAAGGAGTAATTACAATTGAAGAAGCCAAAGGCATTGAAACAACCGTAAAAGTTGTTGAAGGTATGCAGTTTGACAGAGGTTATATTTCTCCTTACTTTGTTACTGATACTGAAAAAATGGAAGCTGTTTTTGAAAATCCTTACATTTTGATTTATGATAAGAAAATTTCTGTAATGAAAGACCTGCTTCCTATTCTTGAAAAAGCCGTTCAATCAGGGCGTGCATTAATTATCATTGCAGAAGATATGGAAGGTGAAGCATTAGCTACATTGGTAGTAAATAAAATCAGAGGTTCGTTGAAAGTTGCTGCTGTGAAAGCTCCGGGTTTCGGCGATAGAAGAAAAGAAATGCTGGAAGACATAGCTATCTTAACCGGCGGCACTGTAATCTCAGAAGAAAAAGGTTATAAATTAGAAGATGCCGATCTTTCTTACTTAGGTGAAGCTGATAAAATTACAATTGACAAAGACGACACTACTATTGTTAGCGGCAAAGGTAATAAAACCGATATTGAAGCAAGAATAAAACAGATTAAAGCTCAGATTGAAACCACAACTTCTGACTATGATAAAGAAAAATTACAGGAAAGATTAGCAAAATTATCCGGCGGAGTAGCTGTTATATATGTTGGTGCAGCAAGTGAAGTTGAAATGAAAGAAAGAAAAGACCGTTTTGATGATGCTTTAAATGCAACAAAAGCTGCTATTGAAGAAGGTCTAGTTCCTGGGGGCGGAGTTGCTTATATCAGAGCTATTAAAGCCATTGAAAACCTTAAAGGTGAAAACGAAGACGAAAATACCGGTATAGCTATCATAAGAAGAGCTCTTGAAGAACCATTACGACAGATTGTTGAAAATGCCGGAATGGAAGGTTCTGTTGTTGTTCAAAAAGTTATTGAAGGTAAAGAAGATTTCGGCTTTAATGCCGGGATTGGTAAATATGAAAATCTTTCTGAATCAGGAGTAGTTGATCCTACTAAAGTTACACGTGTTGCTCTTGAAAACGCAGCTTCAATTGCAGGTATGTTATTAACTACCGAATGTGTTGTGTCTGAACATAAAGAAGATACTCCGGCACCACAAATGCCCCCAATGGGTGGTGGTATGCCAGGTGGTATGGGTGGTATGTATTAAAAATTGATTTACGAATAAGGATTGCAGATTTTAGATTTATGATTTTCAAATACTTCTAAAATCATAAAACTTGTCCGTATGGATCGTTAATCGTTATTCTGAAATCAAAAAAAAAGTTGACTTTATAGACATGCACTAATTAAATATTAGCCCCTCAAAATTTGTGGGGCTTTTTTTATGTCGTATATTTGCAATATATATAATAATTTTCAGTTTAATTATTTATATACTGAAACGCATACATACGTACTAACTTCGTGTCGTAAACTTTGCAATTTTCTAATTATTTAACTGCGTGGTTTCAAATAAACTACAATTAAAAAAATTTACATTCTCATTTTCGTTCAGTTTATTTTTTCAAAGTAATCTTAAATCGGCTTTTTTTACCACTAAGGATACACTAAGGATATCACAAAGGCACACTAAGGACTAAAGAATTACCCGTTTAATACCATCTTTC
>JADFUO010000083.1 GCA_015222115.1 Bacteroidota bacterium
CGTTTAATACCGTCTTTCAAATGTCTTACATTAAAGTTTGCCAATAAGCCTAACTTACATCCCGAAAGCTTCAAATAAGTAAGTATTTGCGCCATATGTATATCAGCTAATGCTTCAACAGATTTTATCTCAACAATCACTTTGTTTTCTACTAATAAATCAACTCTGGAACCGGCATTAAGTTTTACTTCTTTATAAATTAGTGGTAATGGTATTTGCTTTTCCACGTTTAAGCCTGATAGCAGAAGTTCATAATACAGGCACTCTTCATAAGCACTTTCAAGTAAGCCAGGGCCTAATACTGTATGAACCTGAAAAGAACAATCTAAAACCGTTTTAAAAATATTTTCTATATTCATGAGAATCGAATTTTTTCTTTGTGATACTTAGTGATACCGATAGCTATCGGTATTGTGTGACTTTGTGGTTTAATAAAATTTCAACCCTTGATTCGCATGATTAATGTACTTTTATCCCATACGGGCCCATGCGGGCTAACTTCGTGTCGCTTGCTTCGCTTCACTTCACTTTTTACTTTTATCTTGTTTTATACTTAATACCCAGTTGCTAAAAATGTCATAAAACATCATTAAATAAATAAAGAAAAAATATTTGTGTTCTCCTGAAATTCTTTATTTTCTTAATAATCAAAGCAATAAAAAATAATATACAATATTTTTAAAATTCAGGCATTATATATTTGGAATTAAAAAGCTAATTTTGTATTTTTGTTGAGTTATAACAAATATAATTAAAGTAAGAATTTTAATAAATGAACGATGCAGATGAATTAATTTCCGGAATAGAATACAAAGTCAGGAAATTAGTAAATTTGCAAAAAGAATATAAATCTGAAAACGAATTATTATTAAATCAAAATACAGAATTAAAAAAAAATATAGAAGAACAAAAAAAAATTATTAATCAATTAAAAGAAGAATTTAATAAAATAAAATTAGCCAAATCGCTTGAATCCATGAAAGGATCAAATGATGCTAAGTTAAAAATTAATGAACTGGTGCGGGAAATTGATAAGTGTATTGAGCTTTTAAGTAATTAGTTGATAAACCGGTTAAATTAAATGGATGAATTAACAATATCAGTTACAATAGCTGACAGACCATATAGATTAACAATAAAAAAAGAGGAAGAAGAAACAATTCGGAAGGCAGCTAAATTTATTAACGAAAAAATAAAAGATTATTCTGAAAATTATGCGTTTAATGATAAACAGGATTTGCTGGCAATGGTGTCGTTACAATATGCTAATACTTCGTTAAATCTTGAAAAACAATATAAGGATAAGGATAATCGTTTTGCCGAAAGATTGATAGAAATAAATAAGGTTTTATCAGATAATTTAGTTTAAAAGATATATTACATACGTTCATTGAAAAATATTAAAATTTACCCGCATTAATTCAAACATGTTTGTAAACTCAACATTATAAAATTTAGAGTTAAAGCTCATAAATTCGTAGGACGGGCCTCAGTCCGCTTCGGTGGAATTTCCGGTTAACACTGGAACAGTGGAAGTTCGAAAAATTTGGCAACTCTATCCATGTCATCTGGGGTTTACTAAACTCCTGAATTTTTGCGGGTTTTTTTATTTTAATTTTTAATCTCTTAGCATCCTTCCTTTTATTAAATTCAATTAACTAATATAAAAAATTATGGATATAGTAGTATTATGTATAATTATAGGTGTTGTTGCATTGTTCGCAGGTGGCTTGATTACCTCTACCTTTTTAAGAAAATCAGTTGAAAAGAAAAGTGAAAATATATTAAGGGAAGCACAGGATAAAGCTGAGGTTATCAAAAAGGATAAGATATTACAAGCAAAAGAAAAATTTCTTCAACTAAAGTCTGAACACGAGCGGATTATCAATGAAAAAAATAATATAATCCAAAAAAGTGAAAACCGCCTTAAACAAAAAGAAGCAACAATTTCGCAGAAAATGGAAGAATTTCAGCGAAAGCAAAATGAAATCAATACAATTAAGTCAAACCTGACAAATCAGCTTGAGGTAATCAATAAAAAACAAATTGATCTGGAAAAAGCGTATAATAGACAAGTTGAACAATTGGAAGAAATTTCGAGTTTGTCGGCAAGTGAAGCCAAATCTCAATTGATTGAAACATTAAAAGATGAAGCCAAATCCGAGGCAGCAATTTACATTAGGGAAATTGTTGAAGAAGCAAAGCTTTCGGCAAATACAGATGCTAAAAAGCTTGTGATTGAAACAATTCAGCGTACAGCTGCTGAACATACAATCGAAAATTCGGTTTCGGTTTTTAATATTGAAAATGATGAGATAAAAGGCAGAATAATCGGCAGGGAAGGACGAAATATTAGAACATTGGAAGCGCTTACAGGCATTGAAATTATTATTGATGATTCTCCCGAAGCTATTTTACTTTCCGGATTTGACCCGATTAGAAGGGAGATAGCAAAACTCTCGTTACATAAATTAGTTACCGATGGTCGTATTCATCCGGCACGTATTGAGGAAATTGTAGCGAAAACAAAGAAACAGATTGAACAGGAAATTATTGATGTTGGAAAAAGGACTGCCATTGACCTTGGTATTCATAATATGCATCATGAACTTATACGAATGATAGGTAAGATGAAATACAGGTCTTCTTATGGGCAAAACCTGTTACAACACTCAAGAGAAGTTGCCAATTTATGTTCTACAATGGCTGCAGAACTCGGTTTAAATACTAAAAATGCCAAAAGAGCGGGATTGCTGCACGATATTGGCAAAGTGCCTGATAATGAATCCGAATTACCACATGCAATTCTCGGAATGAAACAGGCGGAAAAATTCAAGGAAAAACCGGAAATCTGTAATGCAATCGGAGCACATCACGATGAAATAGAAATGAATTCATTGATAGCACCTATTGTTCAGATTTGTGATGCTATTTCCGGAGCAAGACCGGGTGCAAGACGTGAAGTGGTTGAATCATATATTCAAAGATTAAATAAATTGGAAGAATTGGCATTGACTTATCCCGGTGTTGTAAAAACCTATGCCATACAAGCAGGGAGAGAATTGCGGGTGATTGTGGGTGCTGATAAAGTTTCAGACAGTGAAGCAAATAAAATTTCTTATGATCTGTCGAGGAAAATACAGGATGAGATGACATATCCGGGTCAGGTAAAAATAACAGTGATCCGCGAAACAAGGGCTATTAGTTATGCTAAATAAAAAAGGCTAAAGTTAATGAGACTGAAATTATAAAAGGCGAAGCCGCATTATAATTTCATAGTCGAATTAATCCCGATAGCGAGGAACGAGCGTATCGGGATATTAAGATAAAATTAGAAATTAGAAATTAGAAATTGAAAATATAATGCTTACCACTTTTCAACAAAAAGGTACATTTGATATTCTCCTATATGGAAATAATAGTTACCTTTCTTGGAAAATGGTAACTATATAAACGAGTTAGGCTTCATGGCAAGAAAAAAACTCACAGAATAGAGATTACAAATATTATAACATAACTAATAGGATTGTTTGAATGACCATCAAATTAATAATATGAAGAAGACTATACTAGTGTTAAGTTAAGTATATTATGACGTATTAATAATATTTTTTTGTATATTTGCAAAAAAATTAATATGATACGTTATACAATTAAATTGACCAAAGCTGAAGTTGATGAACTAAAAAGCATAATAAACAAAGGTTC
>JADFUO010000084.1 GCA_015222115.1 Bacteroidota bacterium
AGGATAAAGTGAGTGATTATGCTTGCATGCCGCAGGCAGGGATTACGAATTACGTATTACAGATTACGAATTACGGATTACGAATTAAAAATTAAAAATCAATTAACAATAATCAATTAACAATAATCAATTAACAAAAATCAATATATTATGGCTCGTATAGCAGGTATAGATATACCAAAAAACAAAAGAGGTGAGATAGCATTAACATATATTTTTGGAATAGGCAGAAGTAATGCACAGAAAATCTTAACTAAAGCCGGAGTTGATTGGGATAAAAAAGTTCATGATTGGACTGATGATGAACAGAATAAAATCCGTTCAGTTATCAATGATGATTTTAAAGTTGAAGGAATGCTTCGTTCTGAAGTTCAGATGAACATAAAGCGGTTAATGGATATTGGTTCATATAGAGGGATACGTCATCGTATAGGATTGCCGCTTAGAGGACAAAACACAAAGAATAATGCAAGAACCCGTAAAGGCAGAAAAAAAACCGTTTCTAATAAAAAGAAGGTACTGAAAGGCTAATGTTATATTCTGTTATCACCAAATTAATTAATAAATTTGAAAAAACAGTAAGATAGAAATTATATAAATTATGGCAAAAACTGTAAGAAGTTCAAAAAAAAGAGTTGTTAAGATCGAGCCTATAGGAAAAGCATATATAAAGGCTTCCTTTAACAATATCATTATTACATTAACAAATAATGCAGGTCAGGTGATTTCATGGTCATCTTCGGGAAAAATGGGTTTTAGAGGATCAAAGAAAAATACTCCGTATGCTGCACAAATGGCAGCAGGAGATTGTGCAAAAACTGCCTATGATTTAGGATTAAGAAAAGTAAGAGTTCTTGTTAAAGGACCGGGAGCAGGCAGAGAATCAGCAATCAGAACCATCCATTCTTCAGGAATTGAAGTAATGGAGATACAGGATGTGACACCTTTACCTCACAATGGTTGCAGACCGCCAAAAAGGAGAAGAGTGTAAAAATTCAATTTCTGTTAAGTAAAAAATATAATTTGGAATTAATTATTTGTAAGTAAAATATATAAAATTCATAATATAAAATGGCAAGATACATAGGTCCAAAAACAAAAATTGCAAGAAAATTCAAAGATCCGATTTTCGGACCGGATAAATCATTTGAAAGGAAAAATTATCCTCCGGGACAACACGGTAATTCAAAAAGAAGAAGAAAACAATCGGAATACGGTATCCAGCTTCAGGAAAAGCAAAAAGCTAAATATACTTATGGAATACTTGAAAGACAGTTCAGAAATACTTTTCATAAAGCTTCTAAGAAAAAAGGAATTACAGGTGAAATATTATTGCAGTTAATAGAAGCCCGTTTAGATAATGTTGTTTACAGATTGGGAATTGCACCTACAAGAAGTGGAGCAAGGCAATTAGTGTCGCACAGGCACATTACGGTTAACGGCAAAGTTGTAAATATTTCATCATATAGCCTTAAAGAAGGTGATATTATTGGTGTAAGAGAAAAATCTAAATCTTTAGAAACTATTGCAAATTCACTTGTTTCACGCTCCAATCAATATTCATGGCTTGAATGGGATAACGAAAAATTACTCGGAAAATTTGTAAATTATCCTCAAAGAGAAGATATTCCCGAAAATATAAAAGAACAGCTTATTGTTGAGTTGTATTCTAAATAATTCATTGTTTTTAATTTAATCAATTTTTGATAAAAAAATTAATATATGGCAATATTAGCATTTCAAAAACCAGATAAAGTTATAATGATAGAGGCTGACGAATTCAAAGGAATATTTGAGTTTCGCCCTCTTGAACCCGGTTTTGGTATAACAATAGGTAATACATTTAGAAGAATTTTATTATCTTCTCTTGAAGGATATGCAATAACATCTATAAAAATTGATGGTATTGTTCATGAATTTTCAACTATAAAAGGAATAGTTGAAGATGTTTCTGAAATTATCCTGAACTTAAAGAAAATAAGGTTTAAAAGACAAATTGAAGGTGAAAATACTGAAAAAGTAAATGTGGTGATTGGTGATCAGGAAGTTTTTAAAGCCGGTGATATCAATAAGTTTTTATCGGTTTTTCAGGTTCTGAACCCTGATGTTGTAATTTGTAATTTGGAGCCAAATGTTAGGCTATTAATTGAACTTACGATAAATAAAGGCAGGGGGTATGTTCCGGCAGAAGAAAATAAATCAATAGACACATCGATTGATACAATAGCTATTGATTCAATACATACTCCGATTAAAAATGTAAAATATTCTGTTGAAAATTACAGGGTAGAACAAAAAACCGACTACGAAAAATTAATTTTTGAAATTGATACCGATGGTTCCATTCATCCTAAAGAAGCCCTTAAAGAAGCTGCAACAATATTGATACATCACTTTATGCTTTTCTCTGATGAAAAAATTACTTTAGATACAGAAGAAAAAACAGTAACCGAAGAGTTTGACGAAAGTTCATTACATATAAGGCAACTATTAAAAACAAAGCTCGTTGATCTGGATCTGTCGGTAAGGGCACTAAACTGCCTTAAAGCAGCCGATGTGGAAACTTTAGGTGATCTTGTGACTTTTAACAAGAATGATTTATTAAAATTCAGGAATTTTGGTAAGAAATCATTAACAGAACTTGAAGAGTTGGTTAAGATGAAAAACCTTGAATTTGGCATGAATATTTCAAAATATAAATTAGATAAGGAATAATTGAAATGAGACACGGAAAGAAATTTAATCATTTAAGCAGAACAAGTTCTCACAGGAAAGCAATGTTAGCCAATATGGCTTCTTCGCTTATTATTCATAAAAGAATTAAAACAACTCTTGCTAAAGCAAAAGCATTAAGAAGCTACATTGAACCATTGATTACAAAATCAAAGGTTGATTCTACACATTCGAGAAGAACGGTCTTTAGCTATCTTCAAAACAAAGAAGCTGTAACTGAATTGTTCAGAGAGATTTCCCAAAAAATCGCCGAAAGACCAGGCGGATATACAAGAATTCTGAAAACAGGTACACGGCTCGGTGACAATGCTGAAATGTGCTTTATTGAACTTGTTGATTATAATGAAAACCTTTTGGCTGAAAAAGTTGAGAAAAAGGTTAAAACAACACGCCGAAGAAGAGGTAGTAAGAAAAAATCAGTTGAAGAACAAGTTGCCGATAAACCGGTTGAAACTACTGAAACTGATGTAACTGCTGATGAAACCACGTCGGAAGAAATAAAATCGGAAGAATCTGAAGATGAGGCTAAGGCTAAGGCTGAGGTGAAAGAAGAAGTTGGCGATGAGGTTATGGTTGAGGAGAAAAAAGAAGAAATAGTTGATGAGGTTGAGTCTGAGGTTGAGGAGAAAAAAGAAGAAATAGTTGATAAGGCTAAGTCTAAGGCTGAGGAGAAAAAAGAAGAGCCGGCTGAAAAGAAAGATGAATCGCCAAAGACAGACAAAAGCAAAAAAACTAAAGAATAACAAACTGTTGATGGAAGAATTTTAAAAGGATAAAGTTTATAAGCTTTGTCCTTTTTTTATGAAAATAAATTACTTTTACAGAAAAAATTTAAAGTCATGAGTCAGATAACAAATATTTATGCACGTCAAATCCTTGATTCAAGGGGAAACCCAACAGTTGAGGTTGAAGTTTATACTGATAGCGGAATAATAGGGAGAGCATCAGTTCCTTCCGGAGCTTCTACAGGTGTCCACGAGGCAATTGAACTCAGAGATGAGGATAAAGGGATTTATTTTGGAAAAGGTGTTTTAAAAGCCGTTCAAAATGTTAATAATGTTTTAAATGAAGAATTGCAGGATTATTATATTACTGATCAGAATGAAATTGATCTCCGCATGATAGAAATTGACGGAACACCGAATAAAGCAAATTTAGGTGCTAATGCAATACTTGGTGTTTCACTTGCAGCGGCTCATGCGGGTGCTCAGGAAACAAACCAGCATTTGTTCAGGTATATTGGTGGTGTGAATGCAAATTTATTACCAATACCAATGATGAATATTTTGAATGGTGGTTCTCACGCCGATAATAGTATTGACTTTCAGGAATTTATGATTATGCCTATTGGAGCTTCAACTTTCAGTGATGCTATTCGCATGGGTGTTGAGGTGTTTCATAGTTTAAAAGCTGTCCTGAAAAAGAAAAAATATTCTACCAATGTTGGTGATGAAGGTGGATTTGCCCCAAATTTAAAATCCAATGAAGAAGCTATAACAATTATTCTTCAGGCTATTGAAAAAGCAGGTTATAAACCCGGCGAAGATATTTACCTTGCTCTTGACCCTGCTTCATCAGAATATTATTTGCCAAAAGAAAATGTTTATCATCTAAAATGGTCAACAGGTGAAAAATTAACTCCTGCCGAAATGGTGGATTTCTGGAAGGACTGGGTTAAAAAGTATCCGATAATCTCAATTGAAGACGGCATGGCTGAGGATGACTGGGATGGCTGGAAATTAATGACAAAAGCTCTTGGTAAAAAAATTCAAATTGTAGGTGATGATATTTTTGTAACTAATACAAAACGTTTACAACAGGGTTTTGATAAAGGAGTAGCAAATTCAATTTTGATAAAAGTTAATCAAATCGGCACTTTAACCGAAACCATTGATGCTGTGAATATGGCTTACCGTAATGCTTATACTGCTGTAATAAGTCATCGCTCGGGTGAAACCGAAGATACAACAATTGCCGACCTTGCCGTTGCCCTGAATACAGGTATGATAAAAACAGGTTCGGCAAGCCGTTCCGACAGAATTGCAAAATATAATCAATTGCTAAGGATTGAAGAAATATTAGGAGTTGCAGCAAGATATTGGGGTAAAGATTTTAAATATGCAAAATAATTGTGCTGCCTGAAAAAGCATTATCTGTTTTTACAAACTGAATAGTTACAAAAAAAATTTATTGTATTATCTTTTTTGCCATTTCAAAGGCAGCCGGTATTCCCTGAGGGTTTTTACCGCCGGCAGTAGCAAAATGAGGTTGTCCGCCGCCACCTCCATTAATTTTTTTTGCTATTTCCTTAATTATTTTTCCTGCATGTAAACCATTATTTTTTACAAGATCATCAGAAATCATTATAGTAAGATTTGCTTTTCCGTCTTTTTCCGAGCCAATAACAAGGAATAAATTGTCAACAATATTTTTTAAATTAAATGCGAGATTTTTAATTGCTCCTGCGTCAAGTGTGACTTTTTGAGCAATAAAATTTATATTGTTGATTTTTTCTATTTTGTTTTTAATATCTTTTTCAAGATTTTGAACTTTTTCTTTGTTTAATTCTGATAATTGTTTTTGAAGACTGTTGTTTTGTTCAATTAAATTTTTTACTCCTTTTATTATGTCTTTTGGGTTTTTGAGAATGTTTTTTAATTCATTTATGATTGCATTTTGCGAATTATAATATTCTTCGGCTTTGTTTGAGGTAATTGCTTCTATTCTGCGGATTCCGGCAGCAATTGCACTTTCTGAAATAATTTTAAATGAACCGATTTGTCCGGTTGCAGGTACATGTGTTCCGCCGCAAAGTTCAATTGAGAAGTTTTTATCAAAAATTATAACTCTTACTTTCTCATCATATTTTTCTCCAAATAAAGCAACAGCGCCCATTTCCTGAGCTTCTTTCAGGGGAACATTATGTTTTTCAATTTGTGTAATATTTTCACGTATTTTATTATTGACAATTTTTTCAATTTTCAGGATATCTTCATTACTTAGTTTAGCATAATGAGAAAAATCAAATCTGAGGTGATTGTTATCTGCTAATGAGCCTTTTTGTTCAACATGATCTCCTAATACTTCTTTCAGTGCTGCATGCAAAAGGTGGGTTGCAGTGTGATTGTTAGATGTTGATAATCGTTTTTCAGCATCAACGATAGCTTTTAAAGGTTTTGATAAATCAGATGGTAATTTGTCTGATATGTGTAAAATTAGATTATTTTCTTTTTTTGTGTCGGAAATTATGATTTTTTCTTCTACTGATTTTAAATAACCTGTATCACCAACCTGTCCTCCCGATTCAGCATAAAACGGAGTTTTATTTAATATCAACTCAAAATATTCCTTGTTTTTAGTTTTAACTTTTCTGTATTTAACGATTTCAACTTCGGATGTTAGATTATTGTAACCTACAAATTCGGTTTCGTTTGTATTATAGTTTAGAATTATCCAGTCCTGTGCATTAATTTCTGCTGCTTTGCGCGAACGGTTTTTTTGTTCATTCAGCCCCTTATTAAATCCTTCCATATCAACCTTCCATCCTTTTTCTTTAGCCATCAGTTGAGTTAAATCAACAGGAAACCCATAAGTGTCAAATAGTTCAAATGCAAAATTTCCATCAATTATTTTATTATTTTCTTTTTTGGAAATATATTGTTCAAACTTTTTAATACCGAGTGATAATGTTCTTAAAAAAGCAAGTTCTTCTTCAATAATAACTTTTATTATTAAATCCTGCTGCGATTTGATATCAGGAAAAACATCTCCCATTTCATTAACAAGTAAAGGAACCAGTTCGTTGATAAAAGCTTCGTTTAATCCGAGGAAAGTAAACCCGTATCTTACGGCTCTTCGTAAAATCCTTCTGATAACATATCCGGCGCCTGTGTTTGATGGTAATTGTCCGTCGGCAATAGCAAAAGTTACGGCTCTTAGATGGTCGGCAATAACCCGCATGGCAATATCAGATTGTTCATTTTTACCGTATTCTGTTCCTGATAATTTTGCAATTGCCTGAATGATCGGTTGGAAAATATCAGTATCATAATTTGATTTTACTCCCTGAATAACCATTGAAAGACGCTCAAATCCTAAACCTGTATCAACATGTTTTGCCGGTAATGGATTAAGTTTTCCGTTTAATGTCCTGTTAAATTCAATAAATACCAGATTCCATATTTCAATTACATGGGGATGGTCTTTATTGATAAGTTGAGAGCCGCTGATTTGTTTTTTTTCAGAATCTATGCGAAGGTCAACATGAATTTCGGAGCATGGCCCGCAAGGACCTGTTTCGCCCATTTCCCAAAAATTGTCTTTTTTTGACCCGAAAAATATTCTGTCTTCAGGTATTATTTTTTTCCAGATATTATATGATTCTTCATCCGGAGGTAATTTATCTGTTTCATCACCTTCAAAAACCGTAACATATAAGCTGTTTTTATCAATTTTATAAACTTTGGTTAGCAATTCCCAAGCCCATTCAATTGCTTCTTTTTTAAAATATCCGCCAGACTGATTAGCAGGATCACCAAACGACCAGTTGCCAAGCATTTCAAACATTGTGTGATGATATGTGTCGTGACCAACTTCTTCAAGGTCGTTATGTTTACCCGAAACACGCAGGCATTTTTGAGTGTTGGCAATACGCTGATATTTTATTTTCGAATTACCGAGAAACAAATCTTTAAACTGGTTCATTCCTGCATTTGTAAACATTAGTGTAGGATCGTTTTTTAAAACCATTGGAGCTGAAGGCACTATCTGGTGTTGCTTTGATTTGAAAAAATTCAGGAATGTTTCCCTTACCTGAGCAGATTTCATATAACATTAGGATTATATCAACAAAATATTGTTAATTTTTTAATAAGTTAGTAATTGCAAATTTAGTTTATTTAATTAACTTTGCATTGAACTAAATGAATTTTATTAAAAATTATATGCCTAAAACCAAGTATATATACAACCCGAGATTATTATCGTACGAAAAATTAACTGCTACAACAAAAACCAGGTTTTTAAAATTTCTGTCGTTTATGGCATCAGGGTTAGTTTTTGCTGCAATAGTGATTTTTATTGCCTTTAGTTTTTTTGATTCACCTAAAGAAAGAATGCAGAAAAGAGAAAATGAGCAATACAAATTACAATTACAGATAATGAATGACAGGCTTGACAATATATTAGTTCTGATTGATGACATGCAGGACAGGGATGACAATATTTACAGGGTTATTTTTGAAGCTGAGCCAATCCAAAGCTCTGTCAGGAAAGCAGGTTATGGCGGTATTGACAGGTATGCAAAATTAGATGGATATAAAAACTCGGAAATTATTATTGAAACTGCAAAAAAAATAGACAGGATTACAAGCCAGTTGTATGTTCAGTCAAAATCGTTTGATGAAGTATTCGAACTGGCAAAAAATAAAGAAAAGATGATGGTTTGCATTCCGGCTATCCAACCTATTGAAAAAGGAAAAGGAAGAATAGTTTCCGGTTTCGGAATGAGATTCCATCCGATTTTAAAATACAGGCGGATGCATACAGGAATTGATATATCAGCCCCAAGAGGCACACCCATCTATGCAACAGCTAACGGTGTTATTAAATCTGCCGGATGGAAGGGTACTTATGGAAAAGCCGTTGTTATTGACCATGGGTATGGTTATCAAACACTTTACGGGCACATGAACGAAATAATTGTTAAAAGAAACAAAAAAGTAAAAAGGGGTGAAATAATCGGATATATTGGCTCATCGGGATTATCAAAAGCACCTCATATACATTATGAAGTAATTAAAAATAATAAAAAAATTAATCCTGTTAATTTCTTTTACAATGATTTTACCCCCGCAGAATTTGAAAAAGTTCTGGAATTAGCATCCCGTGACAATCAAGTGTTATCCTAACCCATGTAAATTGGAAGATAAAAAGACAAAAGTCTCACTTGTCCTGTGGACACACAAAGTAGAAATAACTATTTATTAGTAATCAATGTGAATCAAGGGTTGAAATTTTATTAAACCACAAAGGCGCACAATACCGATATATCGGTATCACTAAGTATCACAAAGAAAAAATTTGATTCTCATGAA
>JADFUO010000085.1 GCA_015222115.1 Bacteroidota bacterium
TAGTGATACCGATAGTTATCGGTATTGTGTGACTTCGTGGTTTAATAAAACTTCAACCCTTGATTCACATAAATAACAAAACGTCAAACGTCAAACATCAAACAAATTAACATTGGTTAAAATTTTAATAATACACGTAAAATTAAAAATATTCCGAATAAAACCAAACCTATTCCTGCAACCCTGTTAATCCATTGCATAATATAAGTTGTAAGAAAGCGCTTGATTTTATATGAAGCAAAGCATTTTAAGATATCGGTGGCTAAAACGGTTAATAATGAAGCTGAGAAAAAAATTACTAATGACCTGATGTCTGCCCCGTAATTTGCTGTTATTCCAACTACAACCCCCATCCAGAAAATCCACACAAAGGGATTGGCAAAATTTAGAAAAAACCCTTTCAGAATATAGGTTATAAAATTCGGGGTTTGTATTTTAATATCTTTATTTTGATTGTTTTCGGTGCCTAATTGTATCTTACGTGTATAGGTAACAATTCCGAAAATTATTAAAACAATTCCGCTGATTATACCAAATGCTAAATGATTTTCGGGTTTATTGATTATTTGTATAGCTCCCAGAAAGCAAAGAGTAACTAAAGCCAAATCACTCAGAAAGATACCGATAGCTAATAATAATCCGGGAAAAAACCCCCTGTGAATAGTTGTTTGAATGAGGGCAAAAAGTACAGGACCAAATCCAAAAAAAATAGCAAGAGTTAATCCAAGAATACATCCTTCAATAAGCGGACCCATATATAGTTAGTATTTTATTATTATTACTAAAATTCTTTTATAAGAAGATTTGACACATTAACCGCTTCCTGCTGACTGTCATTCAATTGTCATTCGGTTGTCATTCAATTGTCATTTATTAGTTATTCAATAGCCATTCAACAATAAAACCATTTAACCATTAATTTTTCCCACTTTTATCTTTTATCTTGTTTATAATTTATATTTATCTAAAAAATCCTCCCATTCAGTTAATTGTTCTTTCTTTAATACACGGGGAAACTTATTTGCCCCACCTTCTTTTCCGTGAATTTTCATCCATTCGAAAAAGACTTTTGTCGGGTAAATTTCAACGATAACATCTTTAATAGCAGCAATACGTTCAACACGGTAGTCATCGTTTAATGATTTTAAATACTCATCAATTTTGTCACGTGCAATTTGCGGATTAATATTATCATCGGTTCCTAAAAACCACTTATGGGCAAACATTGAGTTATATCTGATACCGGCAACTGTAAATTCATCAATTTCTATATTGAATTCATCCTGAAGCTTTTTGATAGCACGGTTCATGTTTTCCTGCGAAAGGTGTTCACCGCAAATACTTAAGAAATGTTTTGTCCGCCCTGTGATTATAATCTCATGATGTTTTTTTGAAGTAAATTTTATTGTATCACCAATTAAATACCTCCACGAGCCGGCACACGAAGTAAGCAACAAAGCATATTCTTTATTTTCTTCAACCTGATCAATTGTCAGGGTTTCGGGGTTTACTTTTAGGTTTCCTTCAGTATCAAAATTATTATCATTAAACGGAATAAATTCATAGAAGAGACAATTATCAAGAACCATTTCCATGGCTTTTACTTTCGGGCGGGTTTGATAGGCAATGTATCCTTCGGAAGCGAGATACGATTCGTTATAAATTACCGGGTGGTCAAATAATTTTTCAAAACTTTTTATGTATGGATCAAAAGCAACACCGCTATGAACATATACCGACAGGTTTGGCCAAATATCATGAATTGTTTTTACATTGTAATGTGTTATGATTTTTTCCAAAATTATCTGAATCCAGGCAGGAACACCAACAATTACTCCAATATCCCAGCCTTTGGCGCTTTTAACAATTTCTTCAAGTTTTGTTGACCAGTCGCGTTCTTTTGAAATACGCCTTCCGGGCTTATAAAAATGCTGAAACCAAAACGGGAGATTTCCGGCTGAAATACCTGATAAGTCACCTTCATAATAAGTTCCGTTATAATTCAGGTGGGTGCTTCCGCCTAACATCAAAATACCCTTTTGGTAAAACTCTATAGGAAAATCGTATCGTACAGTTGAAACCAACTGGCGGATACTGGTTTTTCTTATTGCCCTGATCATGTCTCCTGTAACAGGAATATGTTTACTGGAAGCATCTGATGTACCGGAAGTAAGCGCAAAATATTTTACCCTGCCGGGCCAGCATACATAAGCTTCACCGTTTAATGAGCGATACCACCATCTTTGGAACATCGAATTATAATCATGTATGGGAACACTTTCCCGGAAAGCTGTAACAAAATCTTTATCATGTAAAATTTTTATAAAATGATAATATTCACCAAATGCTGTAAATTGAGCTTTTCTTAATAATTTGGAAAGCACCTTCCTTTGTGTTTTATAAGGATTAAACATGCTCCTTTTTTCAACAGGAAGATTCCTAAGCTCATAAGCTTTTTTTATGATGGATCCAAATATCGGCATATATAATATCAAATAAAAATATTAGCAAAAATAAAAAAAATTCGTGTAATTTAGATTTTTAATTTGGATATGAAAAAACCTCTTATATTTTTTTTAAAAACAATTGCCATGATTATTGTTTTACTATTGCTTCTTTTCGGAGGATTTATGGTTTATATTACTGTTAATGATTATTGTCCGCAAGAAATTGAAATTCTTGTAATCAAAGGCAATAACCAGGATTCAATAATAAAACAGAGAGAATTTACTTTAATGACATGGAATATAGGGTATTGCGGACTTGGAAGAGAAATGGACTTTTTTTATGATGGCGGCAAACAGGTTCGCCCCAATTTTGAAGAATATCAAAATTACCGTAATGGAATAATGAATTTTATTTCAGGTAACGATACCGTTGATTTTTGGCTTTTTCAGGAAGTTGATAAAAATTCTAAAAGAAGTTATTATACAAATCAGGAAAATTTGATTGCGGAGAAATTATATAATTATGATTATGTATTTGGGAAAAATTATGATGTAAAATTTGTTCCTGTGCCTTTAACTTCACCAATGGGAAAAGTGGTTTCAGGGATAATGGGTTTTTCAGTATTCAGGCCGGAAGAAGCTTATAAATATGCTTATCCCGTTATTTCTTCGTGGCCCAATAAATTGTTTATGTTAGACAAGTGCTTTATTTTAATGCGTTTTAAACTGCCCGAAGACAAAAATTTGGTAATTATAAACACTCATAATTCATACTATATTCAAGATGATTCTTTAAGATTATTAGAGCTTGCTGTTTTGAAAAACAGGGTTTTATCAGAATATGAATCAGGGAATTATGTGGTTGTGGGTGGTGATTGGAATAAACTGCCACCTGGTTTTGACAAAGAAAATAATTTAATTACAGAGCCTCTTCAAAATACAGTCAGGAGCATCAGTAAAAATTTTCTTCCGGAAGAATGGTTTTGGGCATACGACGACAAAAATCCTACAAATCGGGCTTTAAACAAAAAATATGAAAAAGGAAACACCCGGGTATCAATAATTGATTTTTTTGTGGTTTCGCCCAATATAGAGGTAATTGAAGTTAAAACAATTCCTTTGGGTTTTGAAAATTCCGACCATCAGCCGGTTTATCTGAAAATAAGGTTGGTGAAGTAGTAGAAATCAAATCCCAAACCTAATAAAAAGTCCATTAGATAATTTGAATATTTTTCATAATTTTGGTAAATAGAACTATGAGTATTTATTTCGTTAAAGAAAACATATTATTAATCAGTGTATTAACAAAAAAACACTAAAATAGACAAAGGCAAAATATAGCGCATAGTATAGTGTATATTTAGGAGTTGGGCACAATACTGAGTCAACCAGCAGATAAATAATATTCAAGGATAGTTAAAAGATTTGTATGAATATAAAGGAAGATTACAAAAGAGAAATAGGGGACATTATTAGTATTTGGGCTAAAGCAAAACTTTTCTATAATGATTCATTGTACCTGAGTAATCCAAAATCGGACAAAGAATCCGCTATGATATCGAAAAACAGAGTGTTAAATGAGATAAGATATTCGCTTTGGGTATTAACAGTATTAGAATTATGTAAATTATTTGATGACAACAATAACCAGTGTTTTAATTTATTCAAGTTCATCAGAAAAATTAAACAGGACAGGAATAAACTAATATTTAAAGACAAAATAACATCAATTACAATCAATGACTGGGAAAATAAATTACAGAACAATCAGACTTTTAACACAATAGGAAAATTGAAAGACTTAAGAGATAAATATTATGCACACTCTGACAGGAAACCAGAACTTTTACCTGAAGAGTTAACTCCAAATATTAATAGTATTGAAGAACTTTTAAGGATTGGACAAGAAATCATTTATGAATTTCAGGGGACTGTATTTGATATTGACCAAGATTTTGAAACCCCAATTCTTGCTGGACAAATTCTTGACGATTTAACTGAATTAGCAGAATATAGGGATAAATATAAATAAAGTACTGTGCCCAACACACGCTCATACTGCATACCGCAATTAGTTGTAAATATGAACATTAAGCACATTAAAATAATATATTTGTAAGCAGAAAAATTAATCATTTTAATGCGGTACGCAGCATAGCGCAATCCGTTGTGGGTTATAAAAATTTAAGACATGAGAGGAAATTACTTTTTCGAAATTCCTTTATTTCTCAGATCAGAACAAGAGTTCGAATCGGAATTCGAGGCTCGTATCCAAAGGGAGTTAAAAGAACATGAAAGATATAAAAAGTATCCAGAAGACTATAATAATCTTGTTGACCATATTAGAAATAGTAGGTATAGAGATTGGGAGTATAACCAGATTGTTGGATATTTGAAATTATATAGAATAAACAGTAGGATATATGCAGATATATGGAAGGTTGAAAGAAAAAGATATTCTTTTATTATAGACAAAAAAGTCTTTAAATATCAGGCTTCATATCCTGATTGGGATATTGATTTAATGAAACTAAAAACATCTAATGAGATCTTTGAGAAGCTACTAAAAGAGTTACCCAAAGACAGAAAAAAATTAATTACTGAATTCCATCTTGATCTTAGAATGTTTAAGACACTGGGTCCTTATATAGATTGGGTGAAGTTATTGGAAAAATACAAATGATCTTACAACCCACAACAACGGTAACCGTTGCACAACCTCATAATTATTCAGATCATCGAACGAAAACAAAGCTTTGTAAGGATGCCTGTTTTTGGAGTACAATTATTGGTTCGGAAAATTTTGTTAGCTTGCTCTATGCCTATAGTATTTATTTTCCGCATTCCAATTACAGTCACGATTGAAGTCTACCATAGCGGCCGCCTCAAGGCACCCTGTTTTTCAGTTAGTTGACTGAAGGACTGACTTGACCATTTTACAAGTAAAATTTGTAAATAACACCTGTCATCCTGACGATCCGCCAGCTGGCGGAGAGGAAGGATCTCCATCGTCCTGCATCTCTGCTAATAAATTACTTCTGCCTGCGGAATGCCATATAGCTGGCAGGTGATGTTTGCCGGCGTATTACTTAACAGTCAGGAGGTCCCTCAGTCGCTGCGCTCCTTCGGGATGACACTTGCAAGTTATTAACTTTTTTATTATTTTTCAATACGATTTTTTTACAATGGCTATTTTTTCTGTAACTTTTTAAAAGGACAATTGTCATATGTATACTAAAACTAAAAAACGGTGGTTGCGATAAACTGATTAATGTACTCGCGAGATCATAATTATTAGCAGGAAAAATTTTATTAATCAAAAAAAGAAGGATACCCAAATGAAAGCAATTGTTCATAGAAAATAACACATCAAACAGCAGATAACAATATTAAATAGTTCCTTGCGATATGCAAGAGTTCTTTTCAAGCTGATAAATATTCTGGTTTATTGTAATTAAATGACTTTTATTGTTCTTACCTGAATAACTTTATGTACTTTCGCAGCCAAATTTTTAAAACACGATAACATGTTGACATTTAATACAATGGGGTTGTCGCCCAATTTATTGAAAGTGATTGAAGAGCTGGGATTTAAAAAACCAACACCAATTCAGGAAGAGGTAATACCAATTTTTTTTGAAACAGAAAACGACATAGTAGGACTTGCTCAAACCGGAACAGGTAAAACAGCCGCTTTTGGCTTGCCTATAATTGAGCAAATAGATATTAAGAACAAATCAGTTCAGGCTTTAATATTAGCACCAACGCGGGAATTATGTATCCAGATTTCCAAGGATTTGCAAATTTTTTCGAAATATGTAGAAGGTTTGCGGGTAGTGCCGGTATATGGTGGAGCACATATCGACACTCAGATCAAGGCACTAAAAAAAGGAGCACACATTATTGCTGCTACTCCCGGAAGAATGCTTGATTTGATCAATCGTAAAGCTGCAAATATTACTAATGTCAGAACAGTTGTTTTGGATGAGGCTGACGAAATGCTTAATATGGGATTTCGCGATGAATTAGACAAGATTTTAGAAAAAACACCTGATAATAAGAGAACCTTACTGTTTTCAGCAACTATGCCGAGAGAAGTGGCACGCATTGCTAAAAACTATATGAACAGTCCTGTAGAAATAACCATTGGAAAGCAAAATGCCGGTGCTGAAAATATACGACATATTTATTACCAGGTGCATGCTCGCGACCGTTACTTAGCTCTTAAGCGTATTGCGGATATTAATCCGGATATATATGGAATTGTATTTTGCCGTACAAGGATGGAAACCAAAGATGTTGCCGATAAACTTATAAAAGACGGATATAATGCCGATGCAATTCACGGAGACCTTTCGCAAGCGCAACGCGACCATGTGATGAAGCGTTTTAGGGAAAGATCCTTACAAATGTTAGTAGCTACCGATGTAGCAGCTCGTGGTATTGATGTGAATGATATTTCCCATATTATTAACTATAATTTACCGGAAGAACTTGATGTATATACTCACAGAAGTGGCCGTACCGGACGTGCAGGTAAATCGGGGGTTTCTATTGCAATTGTAAACTACCGGGAAAAGAGCAAGATACCACTAATAGAAAAGATCATTCGCAAGAAATTCGAAAAATTACCGTTACCATCCGGAGCTGAAATATGCAAAAAACAACTTTTTAAGTTAATTGACAAAATGGAGAATGTAGAAGTGGATGAAGCTCAAATTGCTCCGTTTATGGATACAGTCAATAAAAAACTTGAATGGTTGAGTAAGGAACAAATAATTAAGCACTTTGTATCGCTGGAGTTTAATCGATTCCTGGAATATTATAAAAATGCTCCTGACCTTAATGAGAAAGCAGAAGATAAACGTGACAAACGTGATAAAAGAGATAGTGGCAGCCGCAGTGACAGACACAGAAGAAGAGATAAAAGCAATTATTCCAGATTTTTTATTAACATAGGCAAAAAAGATGGTGTTGTTCCTAAAATCATTATTGGAATGATTAATGATAATACAAAAGATCGTGATATTAATATAGGAACTATAGACCTAAAAGATAGTTTTTCATTTTTCGAAGTAGAAAAGAAGTATGCTAATAAAGTATTGAATTCCTTTCGCAATACTAAATTTAAGGGCCGACGTGTAAAAGTTGATGTTGCCGAAGAAAAGAACGGTGACAGAAAAAAATGGAAACGTAGAAAGAAATAATTTTCGTAACCAATCAGTATTAAATTATTTCTGTTCGTTGCTTGCAGGACTGACTTGACTATTTGACAACTAAAGTTTATAAATCGTAATTGTCATCCTGACAACTGGAGAGAGGAAGGATCTCCATCGTCCTGCACCCCTGCTAATAAATTACTTCTGCCTGCGGAATGCCGGATAGCTGGCAGGTGATAATTGCCGGCATACTGCAAACCGCCGGGAGGTCCCTCCCCGCCAGAGCGGGGTCAGGATGACAGGTACAAGTAACTTACATTATCTTATCTTGTATTTGTTAATTAATATCTTTTATCATTATATTTTCAAACCGATTTTTTAAAGCATTATGTGAAACCTAATATAGAAATATTTACTATTTTAGCGTAAAATTTGGAGTTTAAGCGCATACTCACGTTAGCAACCATATTAGAGACAATAAAATGAAACAATGGTACGAAGAATTATTTAAGGATTACGCTGATAAATACGACCAAGAATCATTTACAAAAGGAACTATAGGCGAAGTTGATTTTATTGAAAATGAGTTAAATTATGATAAGGCTAAAAAGATTCTTGATATTGGATGTGGAACAGGAAGACATTCCATTGAATTAGCTAAACGTGGATATAAAGTAACAGGATTCGATTTATCAGAATCTCTGTTAAATAAAGCAATAAGAATTGCAAAGGACAATAAATTAGAAATAAACTTCCTAAAAAAGGATGCAAGAGACTTCAATTTCAACTGTCAATATGATTTGGCAATTATGATTTGTGAAGGTGCTTTTCCATTGATGGAAACAGACGAAATGAATTACAAAATTTTGAAAAACATTCACAGTTCGCTTAAAGATAATGGAAAACTAATCTTTACAACATTGAATGGACTGTTTCCATTAGTTCATTCTGTAAAAGACTTCCTTGAGAAAAATCAAGGAGAAGGGGAAAGTCAAGAAAACACCTTTGATCTAATGACTTTTAGAGATTATTCTATTTATGAAACCATTGATGATTTGGGAAACAAAAAAATCTTGAATTGTAATGAACGATATTATGTCCCTTCAGAAATTTCATGGCTATTGAAATCACTTGGATTTAAAAAAACAGAGATTTTCGGATGTAAGTTAGGAGCATTTAGCAGAAATGATGAACTAACAACAGAAGATTTTGAAATGCTAGTTATAACGGAAAAATAAATACGGTTGCCAACAAGAAAGTATAAAGCATTAAAACGCTTCATACTTCAAACGTTGTAATGCATTTTGCGCATCCTGAGAACAGAATTATTTCTATATCTTCCGATAAAAAAGTATATTGATAAGTCGATAAAAAATGAAAAGAAAAACTAAAATAAAAAGTATAATTATCAATTTATTTTTGTTCGCACTTTTATTTGGATTAGTTTCATTTAACAAAGAGTATTTAAGACCTTTATATAGTCATATGCCAATTATTGGAGTTTTGACAGGAAGTTTCCCGAATTTTATAGCTGCATATATTATCAGTCTTGCTCCTATAAATGCAGTTTTGATGAGAGAGCTTAAATATGGACGAATTATTATTTATGCAAGTTCCATTTTAGTATTTGTGATAATGACTATTGAAGAATTAAAACCTATTTGGGGTGCTAGTACGCACTTTGATTCATTTGATATTTTGGCAAGTGGATTAGGTTCTCTATTGGCAATTTTAACTTTTGAGTTTATTCTCTTAATTGTAAAGTATAAAATTAAAAAAATATTAGATTAAAAAAATCTTTACATTTAGTACTTTAATTTGTACATTATATCAATTTATTAACGTACAAGGGAGAAGTATCATGCAGAGAATTCAATTAAATGAAGATATTCAACCTCTATCCGAATTTCGAGCCAATGTAGCTTCATTCATTGAAAA
>JADFUO010000086.1 GCA_015222115.1 Bacteroidota bacterium
GACTTTACCAATATCTTTGAAATATCAAAAAAGTCACCATTCAGGATTATTGGCTTGTTTTCGATACTTGAACATTTAGTCACTACAAATCCTTTATTCTCAGACAAATCTATAAATAAGCAATTACAATCAAAATTAAATTTATTAAATAACAGATTTAAAAATAAAATTGATATTAAGCAACATTTCAAAGTTCATCCAGAAATAAGTTTTGAGAAAATAATTGAAAAACTTTATACTTATAGAAGTGATATAGCACATGGAAACAATGTAGATTTTGAAGATAAACTTAAAGAATTAAATAATCATGATAAAGTCCAAAGTTTTCTAACTGTTTTAGTTAAAGAATGTATAAAACAGTCGCTTATTGAGCCACAATTAATTAATAATTTAAGAATGTTAAATCTCCAAGTAGCAAAAGTTCAAAAATAAGTGAGCGAAAAATGCAAATATGAAATGACTTACAAAAAATGAATATAAAAAAATGAGGCCAATATAAAAACATATATGAAGATGGAATAATGGAATATTGAAAACACCCATCATTCCATTATTCCACAATTCCAGTATTCCTGTTTTTTATACAAAAAAGGCTTTTTAGACCGAACTTAAATTTATAAATAAAAACGCAATTATGATAAAAAAATTAAAAATCAAAACTACTCTGATTATAATGATAGTCGGATTTTTTTTGGTTTCAGCTTCTGTTGAAGCTAAAAAGAAAAAAGATAAGATAGAAAAAGATACAATCAAATCAGGTATTGTCAGCGGATTAAAATTCAGAAGTATAGGACCAGCATTTGCTTCGGGGCGTATTGCCGATTTTGCCGTTAATCCCGACAATCCAAGCGAATATTATGTAGCTGTGGCTTGCGGGCATATCTGGAAAACAAAAAATAGCGGAATAACATGGGAGCCGGTTTTTGATAATTACGGAGCATATTCCATGGGTTGCCTTGCAATGGACCCGAATAATCATAATGTTATCTGGGCTGGAACAGGTGAGAATAATCATCAGCGGGCTTTAGGTTATGGAGATGGTGTTTATAAAACCGAAGACGGCGGAAAAAGCTGGAAAAATATGGGTTTGAAAGAATCAAGGCAGATAGGAAAAATTCTTATTGACCCGCGTAATTCGAATGTTGTTTATATTGCTGCAGAAGGTTCAGTATGGGGACCGGGTGGCGATCGTGGATTGTATAAAACAACAGATGGAGGCGAAAACTGGGAAAAAATACTTGAGATCAGCGAAAATACCGGAATTAACTCAATGGTGATGGATCCCCGCAACCCTGATGTTATTTATGCTTCTTCAGAGCAAAGAAGAAGACATGTTCATACAAAAATCGGAGGTGGTCCTGAAACTGCAATTTACAAAACCACAGATGCTGGCGAAAACTGGAAAAAATTAAAATCAGGTTTGCCGACTGTTGATATGGGAGGCATTGGATTAGCCGTCTCCCCTGTAAATCCCGATGTTGTGTATGCAATTATTGAAGCTGCTGAAGACAAAGGAGGCTTTTTTAGATCAACCGACAGGGGAGAATCCTGGAAAAAAATGAGCAGTCATCATAGTAGCGGACAATATTATAATGAAATTTTTTGTGACCCTAAGGATGTTGATAAAATTTACTCGGTTGAAACAATTTCAAAATATACTGAAGATGGCGGGAAAACATGGAAAAACATAGGGAACAACAAACGTCATGTTGACGACCATGCATTATGGATTGACCCTGATGATACAGAACACTTCCTGATTGGTGGTGATGGTGGTGTTTACGAAACATTTGACGGAGGGAAAAATTATTTATTCAAATCAAATTTACCTGTAACACAGTTTTACCGGGTAGAAGTTGATGATTCCGAACCGTTTTACTGGGTTTACGGTGGGACACAGGATAACAGCAGTATGGGCGGACCTTCAAGAAATACAAGAGCATCGGGCGTTATCAGTGATGACTGGATAATAACTTTAGGTGGAGACGGCTTCTGGCAGGCAATTGACCCGGAAAATCCTGATATTGTTTATTCAGAATATCAATATGGAAATATTTACAGGTATGATAAAAAAAGCGGTGAAGCAATTAACATCAAGCCGCAGCCGCCAAAAGGAGAAAATACTTACAAATGGAACTGGAATACTCCGGTTATTCTCAGTCCGCATTCAAATACACGGCTTTACATGGCGGCAAATAAAGTTTTCAGAAGTGACGATCGTGGAAATACATGGAAAGTGATAAGTGATGATATAACTGCCCAAATTGATCGTAATAAATTGCCTGTAATGGGAAGATACTGGGGAGTTGATGCTGTGGTTAAAGATGTTTCTACTTCCCTTTACGGAATGGCCGTTTCAATTTCAGAGTCTCCCATTCAGGAGGATTTGCTTTATGTTGGAACAGATGACGGTTTGATACAGGTGACTGAAGATGCAGGTAAGAACTGGCGTAAAATTGATAAATTTCCCGGTGTGCCGGAAAATACTTATGTGAGCGATATTTTTACTTCAAAATTTGATTCTGCTGTTGTTTTTGCTGCTTTTGATAACAGGAAAAGAGATGATTTCAAACCTTATCTTTTCAAAAGCAAAGACAGAGGAAAAACATGGGAATTCATTGCAGGAAACCTGCCTGAGAATGGCACTGTTCATGCTATTTTGCAAGACCATGTTAATCCGGAGCTTTTATTTGCCGGAACTGAATTCGGGGTTTTCTTTAGTAATGACAGCGGTGAAACATGGACACAGCTAAAATCGGGAATCCCTACAATAGCTGTTCGTGATATGGCAATACAGGAAAGAGAAAACGACCTTGTACTTGCAACTTTCGGAAGAGGGTTTTATATTCTTGACGATTATACTCCTTTGCGTGAATTAAATCAGAAAATTATTGATACAACTGCTTATTTTTTTCCTGTTAAAGATGCCCTGATGTATATTCAAAAAAGAGGAAAATACGCACAGGGTTCTACTTATTTTACAGCTAAAAACCCTGATTTTGGTGCAACTTTTACATATTACCTGAAAGAAACACCAAAAACACTCAAGCAACAGCGAAAGGAAAAAGAAAAAGAATTGATTAAAGATAAAAAGCCCATTCCGATTCCAACTATGGAAGAACTAAGAGTCGAAAAAAACGAAGTGAAACCATATCTGATATTTTCGTTTACTGATGAACAGGGAAATATCATCAGAAAACTTACAAAAAGTCCAAGTAAGGGAATTAGCAGGATTACATGGAATTTACGATATCAGGGAATGAATCCCGTAAATATTAAAGACGGAAAATTTGACCCGCTTTCTTCAGGTGGAAACGGAATGTATGTGATGCCCGGAAAATATTTTGTTTCCTTGTCTCAAAATGTAAACGGAAAAATTACCGAATTGGCAGAACCTGTTGAATTTAATGCGGTAGTTTTGAATAATACAACTTTGCCTGCCGGTGACCGTGCTGCACTGGTTGCTTTTCAAAATAAACTTGCTGAAATGTCAAGGGTAGTTCAGGGAGCAAACAGATTAGCAAATGATTTGATGGAAAAAACGCAATACATTAAACAGGCAATCAGCAGAACGCCATCGGCTTCACCTGATATGATGGAAAAGGCAAATAAAATTGAATCACAGCTTGAAGAAATTATCTGGACTTTCAAAGGACAAACACCTAAGGCAAGCCGTGAAGAAAACTGGCCCGCTCCGCCATCAATCAATGAAAGATTAAATTCAATTGTATGGGCGCAATGGAGGTCAACTTCGGCACCAACTCAAACTATGATTGAGGGCTACAAAATTATAATTGAAGAATTTGAACCTGTATATCAAAATCTGAAAAATATAATGGAAGTTGATTTGAATATCCTTGAAAAAGAATTAGATGCTGCAGGTGTTCCATGGACTCCCGGTCGCCTTCCTGAATGGAAGAAGAATTAAATAGTGCTTGTCCATAAAGTTAATTATGTTGATAAAATTTTAGATTTTAGATTTTAGATTTTTATTTTTTAATCCACTTAGGACAATTTACACGGAAATATTATTCGTAATCCTGACAAAATCGTCAACTCCAAGCTGTTCGGCTCTTTTGCTTAATAATTCTGTTAATAATTCTTTTTTATCAAAATTAAAAGATTTTAAAGCATTCCGTAAAGTTTTACGACGTTGATTGAATCCGGCTTTTACAACTTTAAAAAATAATTTTTCATCGCAGTCAAGCTGATAAGTTGAATTACGATTTAAGCGAATAACAGCCGATTTTACTTTCGGAGGAGGAATAAACACATTTTCACTGACTGTGAATAAGTATTCAATTTTGTAATAAGCTTGTAATAAAACGCTTAAAATTCCGTATTTTTTATTTCCCGGTGGAGAAGCAATACGTTCTGCAACCTCTTTTTGTATCATGCAAACAACTTCCGGAATATTGTTTTTATATTTTAGTATTTTGAAAAATATCTGAGAGGAAATATTATATGGTAAATTACCGATTATAGCAAACGGTTCGGAAAACAGTTGGTTTAAATCATACTTTAAAAAATCAGCATGAATGATCCTGTTTTTGTATCCGGGAAATACATTTTTTAAAAAATCAACCGATTTGCTGTCTGTTTCAATAAAAAACGGATTCAGTTTTTTATTATTTATCAGATATTTTGTAAGAACACCTTTTCCTGAACCAATTTCCAGAATATTAGAAAAATTTCCTGTTAAACTGCCAACTATTTTCCGGGCAATATTCTCATCTTTCAAAAAATGCTGACCTAATGATTTTTTTGGTTTCATGAACATTCAATTTTGGCTCTTAAATCCGTAATTCGTAATCTGTAATTAATGTCATCCCGAGCGAAGACGAGGGACGTAATCCGTAATTATTCATAATATCCCACCGAAGCTGGTTTTATTTAGAGCCCTGTTTAATAAATAA
>JADFUO010000015.1 GCA_015222115.1 Bacteroidota bacterium
AAGATACACCATCACTGCTTGTGTTTCAGTTGGATTATCCTCATTTTTACGAAAATTTATTGAGTACGCATTTTTTCGTGCATAAGCATTGTAAACTGATATGTTCCAGCTCGATTCAAATCTTTCCCTTTTTTTATTTAATAATGTTACACTCAAATCGAGGCGGTGATAAGCAGGCATCCTGTATCCGTTTCGTTCGGTATAGTAATTGACAATATGGTCGTCAATCAAATATTTTCCACTTGGAAAAGTAATTGCATTGCCGGTGTTGTAAACCCATGTTGCCGAAAATATCCACCTGTCTGTCGGTTGGTAAATCCCGACAATTGAAATATCATGAGTCCTGTCCTGCCGTGCAGGAAATACATTCCCGTTGTTGATTTTTTCAAATTTCCGCTCGCTTTTCGATAATGTATAACCTATCCATCCTGTTAGTTTTCCGAATTTTTTTTTTATAAAAAATTCAATTCCATAAGCCCGACCTTCACCAAAAACAAGTTGCGACTCTAACTTTTCGTTCATTAGTATGTCAGCTCCGTTTTTATAATCTATCTGGTTTTGTAAAAACTTATAATAGACCTCTATCGAGGTTTCAAATTTATTTTCATTAAAATTTCTGAAGTAACCCAATGCAATCTGGTCGGAAATTTCGGGCTTTATAATGTATGTACTCGGCTGCCATTGGTCAATGGGTGTACCTGAAGTTGAATTGGAAAGTAAATGAATGTATTGCCTGTTCCGTGAATAAGAAAACTTGCAAGAGCTTGTTTCGTTCAAAAGGTAATTAATTGTAAACCGGGGTTCAAATCCACCATAGCTTTTAATTATTTCTCCGCTTGTATAAGTTGTTGTATCTGTGATTTCGCCATCAGCATCAAACGAATAAATACTTCCTGGTCCTAAAACAAAAAACATAGAATACCGCAAACCGTAAATAAATGTTAATCTTCCCGAAATATTGATTTCGTGAGAAGCATAAACAGCGTTTTCGAGAGCATATTTATCTTCAATTTTTTTAAAGTTCATGGAGTTGGTTTCGCTTGCTGTAACTTCTCCGGGTTTAAAAGTATGGTGATTAATCTTAAACCCGAATTTCAATGTATTATTTGTGGTTAAAAAATACTGGAAATCCTGTTTAAGGTTATAATCCTGAATAGCTGCACTTATATCAGGTACAGTTGTTGCATCCCCGACTTTTACCTCGTAGTCATAATTACTGTAAATAAGTGAAGTGTTTGAAAACAATTTGTTATTAAAAATATGGTTCCATCTTAAAGTAAAAGTAGAATTGCCCCAGTTTGTGCCTTCACTTTTTCCAAAAAAAAGGACATCCCTTCCAAAATACCCTGAAATAAAAATACGGTTGTTTGCTCCAAAACGATAGTTTGCTTTCATGTTCAAATCATAGAAATACAATCTTGCATCTTTCAGCACTTCGTCTGATGACAGCTTTAAGAACAAGTCGGCATAAGTTCTTCTGCCTGAAATAATAAATGAACTTTTATCCTTGATAATCGGCCCTTCGATAGTAAGGCGGGAAGCAATCAGCCCCAGGC
>JADFUO010000087.1 GCA_015222115.1 Bacteroidota bacterium
TTGAATAATATTTCTGTTTCCGGGATAAAAATTCTTATCATAGTTGATTATGGTCTGGATATGAATGAAGTTTCAATGCTTGTCTGGGTTACACTTGGAAACATTGAACCGGAACGAGATATCCGGATAATTAAACCTGAAACTGAAACACTCTGTCTTATAGTTGATGCAACAAGGAAGTCTAAACTTAGCCAGTTTAAGAGGGATTGGCCAAATGTGATTGTTTCTGATGATACAACAATAAAAAATATTGATGAAAAATGGAAAACTCTGGAATTGGGTGATTTCATTCATTCTCCCTCAAAAAAATTTAAACAAATGATTTTTTCCGAAGGTGCAAGCGTGAAAGAAAAATAGTATTGAAGTTACTTTTGTAAAATAGGGCTAAGTGTACAGTCAGATGAATAAGGTGAAAAAAATAATTGACAGATTAATGAATTAACTATACCTTGGAAGCATGCAGGGATTCTGGATATTGAATATATGGTTTGTTTTATTGTCACTTGGTATTGCTAATTCCAATCCGGCACAGTTATGTGATAATAATAATACGGATGTAAGATTATATTCTCAGGAAGATGGACTTTCTCAATTGCAGTCAATTTGTATATATCAAGGTGCCAGGGAGTTCCTGAGGATTGGAATAAGAAATAGTCTAAATCGGTTTGATGAATATAGCTTTGAAATATTCCGGTATCATCAGCAAGACAACTCGTCCGGATCATCAAATCACATCAATAAAATGGAGGTAAAAATACCTGTTTGGCAAACCGGTATTGTATATTTTATTTTCGGGATTATAATTATTTTCCTGGTTTATTTTCTTGTTCAATATCGAACCAAGAGCCTGCGTAAAGCTAATCAGATATTAATTGAAAAAGATATAGCTTCAAGAGAAGTAGAAAAACAAAGACGGGAATTGGCTATAAAGAATAAAAACATCACCTCCAGTATTCAATATGCAAAAAAAATACAGGAAGCTCTGTTACCTTCACACGTTATATTTACAAAGCTTCTTCCTGACTCATTTATATTATTTAAACCTAAAGATATTGTAAGTGGTGATTTTTACTGGCTTACTGAAAGGAACAATAAGATTTTTGTGTCTGCTGTGGATTGTACCGGACATGGCGTGCCGGGTGCCTTTATGTCGTTGATAGGGTTTAAGATACTGGAAAATATTATTAAAGTTCAGGGTATTGAAAAACCATCTGAAATATTGAACATTCTTAGTATGGGAATTGAAAACACTTTTCACAGAGATGAGGAAGACTATTTGTTAAAGGATGGGATGGACCTTGCGTTTTGTGCTATTGACCGCGATAAAAAACAACTTGAATACGCGGGAGCTTTCAATCCTTTATATTTGATCCGGGATAACAAATTGATTGAAACCAGAGCCGATCGCTTTTCTATTGGATTAAAACGCGAATTGAATAAGCAAAATGAGTACACTAATCATTCTGTTTCTCTCAAAAAGGATGATATGATATATTTGTTTTCAGATGGATATCCCGATCAGTTTGGTGGTCCAAGCGGGAAAAAATTTATGTACAGACGTTTCCGGCATATGTTACTTACTATCCATAAATTACCATTACAGGAACAAAAAGATTTCCTTGAAAATAGCATCGAAGCCTGGAAAGGGGAAGATTACGATCAGATTGATGATATTCTTGTGATTGGGATCAGACCTGTTTAATGCTAAGATAAAAGATTATTCATTTTGCTAATAAGGTCTTCCATTTGATAGGGTTTGCTTAAATAGTCATCAATACCGGCTGAAAGACATGTCTCTTTATCGCCAAGCATTGCGTTTGCAGTAATTGCTATTATCGGAATATGCGTGTTAGTGCTTTTCTCAATTTCACGAATTTTTTTTGTTGCTGTAATTCCATTCATGATTGGCATTTGAATATCCATCAGAATAAGATTATATCGGTTTAGTCCGAACATGTCGAGAGCCATTTTTCCATTCTCTGCAACATCAACATTTTTTACCAGCTTAATCAGGCTTAATTTCATTATCTGCTGGTTTATTTCATTATCCTCAACTATCAGAATATTTGAATCGATCAGGTTAACTTTTTCTTTTCTTACAGTAGGAGCTTCTTTATAAACTACCTTTATAAATTCAAGGGAGAATGTGAAACGGGATTTTTCTTTTAATTTTTTATATTCCAATCTCCTTCCAAGTGTTTTAAGTAGTTTTTCGGAAATTGAGAGATCAATTAATTGATCATTCTGCTTATCATCAAGCAATTTATTATCAGTGATATCTTTGTATGTAATTATCTGGTTAATTTCAATAGAGAAAACCAATACAATATTGTCCGATGTTTCTTTTTGATTTGTAACGGAAATGGTTATTTGTGGCTTTTTGCCTGACTCAAAAGGTATTATGTTTTCAAGAATATTTAATAAGAGTTGTTTTACCAGAACCGGATCACCAATT
This sequence comes from Bacteroidota bacterium, assembly GCA_015222115.1. GTDB lineage: Bacteria > Bacteroidota > Bacteroidia > Bacteroidales > JADFUO01 > JADFUO01. Next base: position 2,456 of record JADFUO010000087.1, read on the forward strand.
ATTTCCCGATTGAAATTCTTAAAATCATTAACATGGAAAACGACATTTTTTTTTGTTTCAGATGGGAACGAATCTATTATATTTGAAAGGGTTGAAAAAAGATCAAATTTTATTTTTTTTCTCTCTTTATAACTAATATCAATACCTGGCAATTGGACAATGTTATTAACAATGTCCACAAGATTATTAGTAGAAGCAATTAGTGTGTCGAGTAACTCTTTTTGATTTTTTGTTGGGTTTAAGTCATTTATCATTTTCCCGAGGACGACAATATTATTGAGAGAAGTTCGTAGTTGATGTGATTTTTTCGAGATGAAATTATCCTTGGTGATGTTTGCTTCTATTGCCTCTTTCCTGGCATTTTCAAGTTTATTTATACTGCAGGTGTAAATAATTTTGAAAAAATCGCTGATAATAAAAATGAGAATAAAAACAAAAAGAAATATAAATTTTGAGCGGAGTAAAATTATTTGATTCAGAGAGGTGATAGGTATAAACAGTAATAATAACAAGATTAACAGAGCTAACCCCGTTATTTTACTTCCCATTTTCTTTTTCAGGAATAAGATGGATACCAGTGGGAGAAGGGTAAATAGAAAAAGTATGTATTCTGCTTCGGTTATTACTAATAAAGCTGTTAACCAGATAGTAAGAAAAGCAGTTATCAATGTAGAAATAAGCTCGTATTTATATGTCCGGAGATACCATAATAAATGTCCGAGAACGATTAAAACTGTTCCAAAATTAAGAAATACAAGGATCATATTCCCTTCGAACAAATTAATTGTTCCAAAAATGAGAAGGACTAAAATAAATGTGTATGTGCCGGTTTTTAACAGAAAAAAATCGTCTTTATTAACTGATGGTTCGTGTTTATCAATTCTCTTTGTAATACCCTGGTATATAGAATTAAAAATTTCCATTATTCCTGGTTTGATTAGTTTATCATACCTTCAATTGTAAAAATACTAAAAATACTAAAAAAACAATAAATACCATAATTGTAATAATTGATTTTATAACAAAATGAAAAATACTAAATTTGTTGTTTGAGTTGTTAGAGAAGAAGAACAAAGTTTCACAAATTGATTAATCCGCCTGGCGGATAATTTTCAGGTTTTATAAATAATTAGTAAATAGTAAGCAGTCCACAATCGGCAGTCCACAAAAAAGTAAATAACAATCAAACAATTATAACACATACTTAATCACATGATTCAAAATCCTAAAAAGTATAAATAGCCCAGTCTTCAGATTACCAACTACCGACTGCCGACTGAAGATTGCCGACTTAAAAATATAAAGTATAATGAAATTAGACATTTTCAAGCCATAAACATTGAAATTCTGATACAATTAAATATGTATAGGTTAGTGATTAATATGATTGGGATTATTTTGCTTATTTCAACTGTTCTTTACAGTCAGAATGAAGAGAATATAGCTGAATTTACACCTGATTTTAAATTTACTGAAGGTATCTTTTTTGATTTTGCCCAGGTACGTAATAATAATCCTATTCCTAAAGCCAGAATACTAACAGCAATTGATTTTAATGATAGCGAATTCTTTAAAGATGTATTGGATAAAGATGTTATTTACTATTATGATGAATATGGAATGCGAAATGAGGTGAAGAAGGACAATATATGGGGCTATTCACGAAATGGTGTACTTTATATTCAATTAAAAGATGGTTTTCATCGCATTACAATTGTTGGAGGAATATGTCATTTTGTGGCTTTTATTAAAATTTATGAAACACGATATTACGATCCGTATTTTTATCGCAGTTACTATTATGATTATTTTCACTATCCATCCCGGAGGTCCACTTATGCTAAAACAGAGCTTCGCCAGTATATGCTCGATTTTGAGAGTGGTAAGATAATGGAATACAATTATTCAAATGTTGGTCTGGCCCTTATGCGTGATGCCGAACTTCATGATGAATACATAAAGCTTAGCAGAAGAAAGAGAAAACAACTGAAATTTATGTACATCAGGAAGTTTAATAAAAGAAACCCTGTTTATTTACCAGTTAAATGAAAAAAGAATTCAATTAGATATTTGTAACTAATTATAGCCCGTCAATAAAGTCCGAAAGTTTAAATAAATATTAAAAATCACAAAAAACAAGTACCCCCGTACGGTCATGCCCTGTTAAATACTGCTTTGCAATTTCACAGGGTAAACTTCCCTACGGGGCAGGCAAAATACAAA
>JADFUO010000088.1 GCA_015222115.1 Bacteroidota bacterium
GATTGTCAACATGTGTTGCCGATAAATAAAGCTGTCCGTATTTTTTAGGATTTACCTGAACAAGAAATTTATCAAACATTAGTAAATTACCTATTTCTTTTTCATAAAATTTTGAAGGAATAACAACAACTGGATTTGCATTAATATTAGCCTGACGAAGTAATGCGGTTAACAAAATTGATTTATCAAGTTGTGTTCCGCCATTGCTTTTCCAGATTTCTTCGGCGGTACGGCAGCGGTATCCGGTATAAACCAATGGAATATGATAATATTTCAGGTTATTCACAACAAGTTTCTGAAGTTTTAAAATTATTTTCATTTGGTCTTTTTCTTCAGCAACAATGTTATCAACAGTTTCCGCCATTTGTTTTCCAACTTTATAATAAAATGCCGGTTGATTTACAAACCAATCATAAACTCTGTGCAAATCAATAGCTGAGCTGAATTCTAATCTTGGTGTAAACAAATTATTTTGCTCCCTGAAAGACTCTTTAGAACGGGCATGCAAATTTTTAAAGATCCATGTAAAAACCTGCATATTATTTTCAGAAGTTATTACAGGTGCGGTTCTGATATTAAAGATTTTATAATGTAATTCATGGTTATTGGGAATCTTAACTTTTATGATCATTTCCTTTACAGGAGAAGATTCCTCCAGAATTTCATCGCCCATTAATGCAGGTAAAAATTCTTTTGAATTTTTAATTGTATAGTCAAGATTAATCACGGCATTTCTTTCCAGACCGGTATGAGTTACAACCATTTCCCTGAGATTGTTGTATGCAGGTATATTTGCTGCAAAACGGGGCAAAACTTCATTAAAAGCATTATCAGGAGTTTTTACAACTTTTCCGTCAGCCATGATTGTAAAAGCTTTGTTAATCTTTAATTCCTGAAAATCCGGATTGTAAACAATAAAAGTTTCGCCGTAAAGCCGGTGAAAAGAATAATATGTGAGCAGTTTTAATTGTTTCGAATAAGAAAATTCTATGCTGCCATCTTCGTTTAACCGGTATTCCTTTGTGATTTTTAAAAATACTGCATCAGCATTTTCTTCCTGAGCAAAAGCAGAATTAATAATAAGAACAATTGCTAAGATCCAAAATATTTTTTTCATGTTTTATCGTTTTTAAAATTAATTATCAATTCTCAATATTATCGGTTGTTCGGCAAATTTATTCTGTGCAACAACAACTTTTCTATACATTTCCCAATCTTCCGGTTCATATATTCGTTTGCCTAATCTTATTTTTTCAGATAATATAATAGTTCTCCCTTCCTGTTCAATGCTACCTTCAAAACTTGTAATTTCATTTTCTATTGATTCTGAAGAAGGATAACTGACAGCTTCAGCATTTTCAGGAACAAGAATTGTTTCATTCAGTTCAACCAGGCGAGAACACCTGTCTCTGAAATTGTATTTTCGTTCTTCTAAATTTGTATTGAAATATAAGTGTGACATCCCTCTTTTAAACAAATTAGCTGCAACAATAGGGGTGAAAATTATTTCTTCATCAGAAACCAAAGCATATTCAGGAATTTTATATTTTATTTTTATCAAAATCGGGTTTGCCATATAATCATAAGGTTTGCCAAATTCTATTTCTTCGATTTCTGCCAAAGGTGAAATTTTTAATATTTCTTTTTCAATTGAATTTTTCCATTCCGACTTATAATATCCTGTGAACATTCTTCGTATTCCTGCATCGGATTGACCTTCGGCTGTTATTGAAAGATTGCCTTTTAAAGTGCCGTCAGGTAATAATTCTGATTTTCCGGATATTTTAAAATAATGATTTTCAGGGGCAGAAAGCGGAGTAATTTTCAGGTCGGCACCTTCTGGAACTCCCATCAGGTAGTTTTGCTGTTGCTCGGCACTTGACCAAAGCTCACGTAAGAGAGGCACCCATGTCGGGTCAAGCAGTTTATATTCGCCGTTTGAAAGTTTTACAATTGTAACGCAATGATTAAACTGGTCGGCAGGGATATAATCTATTCTTGAGCCGGCCATTGTCATTGCAGGATAGGATTCAAAACCGGCAGCACGAAGTAAAGTGATCAACATACCGGCTTTATCTTTACACACGCCGCAGCGATCGGTAAAATTCATATCTCCGGTATGAAGCGTATAGCCCTCTCCTTCACCCATTGAAATTCCCGAATAGCGTATTTCATCTGCTGCCCAGTGTGTCAGTCTTGAAATTGAGTCCATCTCATCTTCGGCTCCAATTAAAATCTCTGCTACTTTTTTATCAATTTCAGGAGTAGATTCAAAACTTCCAAAATCTTCATTAACACCATAAAACCAAAGCGATTTAGCTTTCCAGTCGGGGCTGGTTGACATAAGCAGTTTCGGAGCAACGTCTGAATATGCAACCATTCCCGGTTCACGCTTGAACGGCATAATATCTTTTTTAGTGAAAGTATAAACCATTTTATCATCAATTAAAACAGCCGACGATTCAACTTCACCATTATAAAATTCGTATTGAACCAATTTATCTTTCGGGATTTTTACCTGATAAACTTTAGTGAGGATCGGCTCGCTGCTCCAAAAAGGGACAATATCATAAAAATGACCTCTCATCGGTGGTATGTATCGCTCATCATCTTCATTCCCATCATGTAATAAAGCATAAGTAAAACCCTTTTTGAAGAGAAAAACTTCAATGGCATCACCAGGCTCAAGACGTCCGACCTCAATCATTTTTTCTCTTGCACCCCAGTAAATCCCGCGGGCAGGTGCAGGGTAATCAAGAATATTATTTACATCTAATTCTTCGGTTTCGCCGTTATCCCTGTAAATTTTTACTTTTATAATTTCCGCATAAGCAGATAAGGGGTCATAGCCATACTTGATAACACTTTTGCTCAATGCTCCTCTGGGAGTCAGGATTTTATATAATTGATGAGTGTAAATATAACTTAAGCCGCTTTCCTGAACATCAACTTTTGTACTGTCAAAAATTGTTAATAAATTGGAAGTGGGATAATCTTTTGTAGTGCCTGAATTTTTTATCAAATCCGGGATTTGGTCTGCACTTAGTAACAGACCGGCAAATAAAAATGATACAATTAAAAATGTTTTTTTTATCATGATGTTTTGAGTTATTAATTAAAATTTGAGAGGCAAAGCTAAAAAAATAAATAATATAACTTCGTGAAATGATTAAAAGTTATTAAAGGCTAAGGCTCCATACGGATTCCTTTCAGTCGTGAGGCGAAGGCTAAGGAGTCAAAATTTTTGTAAA
>JADFUO010000089.1 GCA_015222115.1 Bacteroidota bacterium
TAATATAAGTATTCAATTCAAAAATTAATTAGTTTTGTAAAAAATATAATTAACAACTTCTTGTTAATTTTTTTCACATAAAAATTTGATATATCATAATTAATATTATATATTTGTAAATTACTAAATTTAAATTCATTAATAATTAACATAAAACGTCATGAAAAAATTTTATCAAATTATTTTAAAGGTAACTTTAATTTCCTTATTTGGGATCATTCCTGTTATTTTTTACGGACAGGAAACCGAAGAAAAAGTTGAAATTAAAGTAAAAGAAAAAACAGGATCATTTGATCCATATTGGTTTTTTGGTGGTCACATCGGAGCAAGTTTTTTTTACGGTGATATTGCCAGATACGATATGGCACCTGATTGGAATAAAATCGATGTAGGTGGAGATCTGTATTTCGGAAGGCAATTTACTTCAGTTTTTGGTTTGGATATACGTGGTTACAGAGCATTCCTTGCCGGTGAAAAAAAAGGCTTAAATCGCACATTTGATGCCGACCTATATGATTATACCATCAACGCAAAATTCAATTTCAGTAATTTATTCAGTAATTATAAACCTGATAGATTTATCACGGTTCATGGTTTAATTGGTTTTGGGCAGGTACAGTATAAATCAAGACTATATGATTATACTACAGATAACAGAATCCGTACATTAGGTTTTAAAAACAGTACTGGCAATAATAATACGGGCAATGGTATCAATGGCAGAAGAATTATTGCAATAATTCCTGTTGGACTTGGATTTGACTTTGCATTAGCTGAGAGCTGGGATTTAAATTTAGACTGGACACTTAAATTTTGCGATTCCGACCTTATTGACGGTTATGTAGGTGGTGCAAAAGCAGTTAAACAAGATATGTATAGTTTTCTCGGAATAGGAGCCACTTACAAATTTGGTTATGCGAGCGGCATAAAAAATATGGTTAAAGATTATGATTTAGTTAAATTTGAAGCAACTCCCAAAGTGCTTAAAGAAAAAGGCGGTATAGTTGAAGTAACAGTTAAAGGCACCATACCTGAAAAATATTTCGGTAAAAAAGCAGCAATGTATTTTGAACCTGTTTTGGTTTATGAAGGTGGCGAATATCCACTAAAACCAATAACTTTAATCGGAGAAGATGTTGTAGGTGACGGTATTGTGATAAACAGTAAAACCGGTGGTACATTCACTTATTCGGATAATTTCCCATTCATACCGGAAATGGCTTACTCAGAACTTATTGTTGAGCCTATCGTTTACCAAGTGAAAGAAACGATCCATCCAAATAAAAACGAAATCAAGGAAAAGGTAAAATTTGAAGTATTAGGAGAAAGAAAACTTGCTGATGGTGTTATTTACACTTCAAAAAGAATCGTGGATAGTGAAATCATTCTTATATCACCTCATGGTTATGAAAAAGAAACTATAATTACAGAAGCTGCTAAAATTTTCTTCCCTGTTAACAGGTATAATCTTAACTGGGCATTACCAATGAATAAATTACAGGCTTCTAAAGACAACCTAAAAACAATGTTTGATTTTGTAGCTTTAGGATGGGATATTAAAGATATTGACATAAAAGGATGGGCATCACCCGAAGGAGAAGAAACATTTAACGACGGACTTTCTGAAAACAGGGCAAATACAGCTTATAAATATATGCTTAAAAAGTTAAAGAAACTTATCCGTGCTAAAAATTCATTGGTCAACTTTAAGAATCCTAAAGAAGACATTACTTTTAATATTACTTCTTACGGACCCGACTGGAATGGTTTCCTGAAGGCTGTAAAAGCATCAGATATTGCCGATAAGAATGTTATCCTTAATGTTATCAATTCAGCCGGAGATGCTTTGAAAAAAGAACAGGAAATCAGAAATATGATATTAATTTATCCTGAAATTGAAGAATATCTCTTGCCTCCACTCAGAAGAGCTGGAATAACAGTTAATTGTTATGAACCTAAAAGAACTGATGAAGAAATCGCACAGTTAGCTACAACTTATCCCGATTCTTTAAATATTGAAGAAATATTATATGCAGCAACACTTACTGATGAATACGGCAATAGATTAACAATTTACGAAACTATTATTATTGCTTATCCTAACAACTGGATAGCTTATAACAATGCCGCTGCTATTAATTTATCGCTTGGTAATCTTGACGAAGCTGCTGTTCTTCTTGATAAAGCAAATAATTTATCACCAAACAATGCTGAAATCCTTAATAATTTAGGAGTTCTTGCTTGTTACATAGGTGATTATTCTGATGCTGAAGCTTTATTTAAGAAGGCTCAAAGCTATGGAGCAGATGAAAGTTATAACTTAGGAATAATTGAAATTGTTAATGGTAGTTACGATAAAGCATTAAAATTGTTCGGTGCTACCAAATGTGATTACAATGTTGCTTTAGCTCAGATGCTTACAGAAGACTTTACTAAGGCTGAGAAAAATCTTAATTGTGCTGAAAAAGATGCAGCAAATTATTACTTGCTTGCAGTTATTGGAGCTCATACTGATAATTCATCAATGATTTTTGATAACTTAATAAAAGCAGTAGAGTTAGATGCTTCTTATAAAATTCAGGCAAAATACGACAGGGAATTCTTAAATTATGAAAATGATCCGAACTTTAAAGCTATCGTTGAATAATTTGATTTTTTTCATGGTGAATGGTGAAAGCTCCGATTTCTTATCGGAGCTTTTTTTTATCAGATAATTCTGATGAAACCTTGTACTATGTTAAATCAATCCGGTGAATTACAGGATCATACTCCTGTTTAATAATACTTAAAATCTTATTATAATCCTCTTCTTTCTCAACAAAATCAATTTTATTAATATCAATAATTAATATTCGCATATTCTGTTGCTGCTTTATATAATCAAAATATCCCGATTGTATTTTTTCCAAATATGATTTTTTTATGTTTTTTTCATATGATCGCCCACGTTTTAAAATATTACTTTTTAACCGGTCAACATGTAAATATAAATAGACAAGTAAATCGGGTTTAGGCAAGGATGAATTTATAATATTAAAAAACTTGGAATACAATGTAAATTCATCATTTTGCAATGTTTTTCTTGCAAATATCAGCGACTTGTTAATAAAATAATCGGAAATTGTGAAACTCCTGAACAAATCATGAGAGCTAAGCTGATCTTTTAATTGATGGAACCTTGATGCCAAAAAAGACATCTCAAGAGGAAAGGCATATTTTGAAGGGTTTTTATAAAACTTCGGCAAAAACGAATTTTCCTCAAACTGCTCAAGAATCAATTTTGCATTGAACTGCTCTGCAATTTTTGTTGCAAGCGATGTTTTGCCGGCTCCTATTGTACCTTCAATTGCTATATAATTATATTTCATCAATTACAAAATTACTTGAAATTTTGTAAAACAAGTTATTCTTTTTGAATTTTTACCCACAAATTGTCATTACATTCTTCCAAAATTTCTCTGATTGTTTTGTTAAAAACCGGATGAATAAATTCTCCTGCTATTTCAACAAGCGGCACAAGAGCAAAATTCCTTTGATGGAGCCGTGGATGAGGAATCTTTAAATTAATATCCTCTACAATTTTATCATCATATAATAGAATATCAATATCAATAACTCTTGATTCATAATGTTTTGATTTTCTTACTCTGCCAAGGATATTCTCAATGTTTAAAATCTCAGATAAAAGATGCTGTGGTGAATATTCAGTTTCTATCAATAATACCTGATTTAAAAAATGATTGTTTGATTTAAAACCCCATGCTGCTGATTCATAGACACCTGACGAACTTAAAATCACACCTGTATTTTGAGTAATCAATTTGCATGCTTTGCTCAGGGTCTCTTTGCGATTACCAATATTACTACCTAAAAGAAGATAAACTCTGCTCATTTATTTTAAATTACAGCAAAGCTTCAAATTTACAATAAGATTTATAAAAAGAATAAAAAATTCCTGAAAAGCTTTTTTAATAATGCAATTAATTCTTTTATATAAAATAATTTTTTAGTATAATTGCACTTAAATCATCTAAAATAAAATTATCA
>JADFUO010000016.1 GCA_015222115.1 Bacteroidota bacterium
ATAAATACTCGTTGGTCAATATTTTGTAAAGTAGTGGTGTATGTTCCTTCAACAATAATAACTTTAACGTTTTCAAGGTTAACGGTTTCTTTATCAATTCGGTCTTCTTCAAAAATAACCAAAGGTTTTTTAATTTTATTATTTCCGTCAAGAATCGTCTTCAGTTCTTCATCAATCAAATCAAGTTTAACTTCCGACATTCCAACATGACGGATATCTTTTATCCGCATTTTAGCATTTGTTTTAGGCGGATACACAAAATAATCATCCTGTTGAAAAATGAAACACGAGATGTTTTTTTCAGCAAGTACTTCGGCAATTGAAGCAGCAATTTCTGATTTTCCCGCACCGGATTCACCTGCTACTGAAATAACAAATTTGCCTTTTTTGCTTTTGATTTTATAAAAAATAATATCAACAACTTGGCGTGCTGCCTTTCTGTGATTTTCATTAATAATTAAAATATCGCCTCTCATGTTAAAATAATTTTATTAATACTTTCGTCAAATATACATTATTTTCTTAATTTCGAAACATGAAAGTCAGGTCAAATAAGATTATAGATGTTTTTAAATATTATTCAAATGAGTTGGATGGCTTATATGAAAATAAGGAGATTAAAAATTTACTGCATTTGATTTTTGAAAAATATGCCGGTTTGTCAAGAACCGATATCATATTGAATACCGAACTAAAGGTTAATGAATCTGAGCTTCTGAAAATCCATTTTGCTGTAAAAGACCTGAAAAAGTTCAAGCCAATTCAATATATTTTCGGGAAAACAAATTTTTTAGGACTGGATTTTATTGTTAATCCCGATGTGCTGATTCCACGACCGGAAACGGAAGAATTGGTAAGTTTGATAGTTAAGGATTATAAAGACAATAAAGAAGAAATTAATATTCTTGATATCGGAACCGGGAGTGGCTGCATTGCAATTTGCCTGAAAAAATTTATTCCTTTTTCAAAAATATATGCAATTGATATTTTCCCCGAAGCTTTGGAAACGGCAAAAATAAATGCTGAAAATAATAAAGTTGATATAAAATTTATTTGCCTTGATATTTTAGATAAACAGCTTTGGAAAAATCTCCCGCAATTTGATATTATTGTCAGTAACCCGCCTTATATCCGTGAATCCGAAAAAAAACTCATGAATAAAAATGTGCTTGATTATGAAAGAAAAGAGTTTTTATTTGTTTCCGACAACAATCCTTTAATTTTTTATGAAGCAATTTCTGAATTTGCAACAGAACATTTGAAAAAAAACGGAATGTTGTATTTTGAAATAAATGAAAATTTAGGGGCAAATGTTGTAAAGATGTTAGAAGAAAAAAGATTTGGAAACATCTTACTTTTAAAAGATATTCGTGGAAAAGACAGGATAGTCAAAAGTGGGGTTAGAATACTTGAAATTTGAAATGGTAAATGATTGAGTGTTATGCCCTTCGTCTTCCTGCCTGCCGGCAGGTAGGCGCTTAGCGTGACAATTGTTACAGGGGATTAAAATATTTTAAGTCTGTTTGAAAATTATTTAGAATCAAATTTATTCGAATCATGAAACATCCATGGCAAATAAATTTTGACACACCCTGTACATTGTATTACAGGGCAGGCAAGGGAATGATTATATAATGAAATTTGCGACACGAAGTTAGCCCGTATGGGAAACTTGAAATTCGAAATTTGAAAAAAACTTATTTTAACAGCCTAATTTCAAATATCCAAACTTGTCCGTACGACCAAATGGAAGTCCGTATGGATGGATTTCTAATTTCTGCACATGAATTTTTCTAAAAATTATAAATAGCAGAAAATAAATTAACTGCAAAAATATAAACCGATGAAAAACATAATCTTTTTATTTTTTCTTTCCTTATCAGTTTTAACATTCAGTCAAAATTATACTATTAAAGGAACTATAGAGGATTTTCCCGA
>JADFUO010000090.1 GCA_015222115.1 Bacteroidota bacterium
TCTTAAAACAATTTCATTAGCTTTTTCGGCTTCACCGGCTTTATAATAACTTTCTGCTATCGGCAAAACAAAATAATTATATCTTACAGTTTCATCAGGCATTAACTCAATACACCTGTTTAAAACCGCAATAGCAGAATCTTTTTTCGCTTCAATTATTAACTCATCTGCCAGTCTTGTATAAATATTTCTCAAATTCATGGTCATCCTGATATTATCTTCATTAAGATAAATATTCTGATCCTGCATGCCTACATAAAATTTATTCATAAGGTTATCATACATTACATCCGTATTGATCCGTCCGATTTGTCCGTTGGTTCTTTTGGTTTTTATTGGCACTAAACGGTAAGCCATTCCTTCAAGCTGAAAGTAATCCATAAGGTTTATGTAAACATCATTACCTGTTGTAATAGCGAAGTAAACAGGGCGCTTCCAATCATTGGTTGCCAGCAGGTCAAGTACCATAAGATGGTTTTTTTGAACTCCACCTCTGTTTAAAGTCCATTCAACAGGAACAATTTTATCAGCAAGTTCCAATGGAACCGTTCCGTTTTCAACAAGAGTTGAGGAGTCAACGGATATTTTAAATTTTTTTGTAGGAATATAATTTAGTAATCCTACCTGGCTATTGAACTTTGAACCGGGATTATCACTGGCAACAAAAGCCATTATATCTTTTAAATCATGAAATTCATTGATATCAAGTAATTTATCATTTTCAATAATTGGAACATAATTCCTTGTTCCCTGAATATATTTATCTTTTGTTAACGAAAATGGCACGGGGTCGGAATCATAGGCTTTACGTTTAAGTTGATCAATATACCAATCGGTATTTAACAGACTCATATTTGCAACACGAACATCGGTTCTAATGCCTTCAACTTCCTGTGCATACCATAGCGGGAAAGTATCATTATCACCGTTGGTAAATAATATTGCGTTTTGAGCACAGGAGTTAAGATAATTTTTTGCAACCTGAAGTGCAGTATATCTGCCTGAGCGATCGTGGTCGTCCCAGCCATCTTTTACCATGATTCCGGGAACTAATATCAGGCAAATTAATATTGTGACAAAAGCAGAAATTTTTGGCTTGAATCTTTTTGCAAAAAAGTTAAATATTGATAATACTCCTAAACCAATCCAAATTGCAAAAGCATAAAACGTAGCTGCATAAGCATAATCCCTTTCACGGGGTTGCGGTGAATACTGATTTAAATAAATTACAATGGCTATTCCAGTCATAATAAAAAGCAGAGAAACTACAATACCATCCTTATAATTTTTATTAAACTGATAAAATAATCCTATCAATCCCAAAATCAGCGGAAGGAAATAAAATTTGTTTCTTCCTTTATTTTCCATGCTTTCAGGTAAATTATTTTGAGGGCCAAGTCTCCATTCATCAATAAAGTTAATGCCGCTTATCCAATTACCTTTTAATAAGCCTCCTCTTCCCTGTATATCATTTTGTCTTCCTGCAAAATTCCACATAAAATATCTTAAATACATGTGACCTAACTGATACTTGAAGAAGAATCTGAGGTTTTCACCAAAAGTCGGGATGTGTTTATTATCCGGGTCTCTTTTAATGCCTGCCCATCTTTTATAATCATCAACATAAATGGTTTCGGTACTGCTCCACATTCGGGGAAAAATGGTTTCATATCTTGAATCATAAACAGGGATAGTATTTTTTCTATCGTCAGAAATTACATACTTCCCTTTCTCCTTGTCTTTTATATAAACAGGATTTCCATCTTTTCTGTCAACCAATGGGGCATTATAATATTGTCCGTGCAAAAGGGGCCAATCACCATATTGCTCACGGTTCAGGTATGCCAGCAGGCTGATCGCATCTTCGGGATTGTTTTCATCAATCGGAGTATTTGCATTTGAACGAATAATCAATAAGAAAAATGAAGAATATCCGATTAAAATAAATATAAATCCAAGAATGATAGTATTAAGAATAACTTTTTTGTGTTTTTTCGTATAGATTAATCCCCAGATAATTCCGCTGATTAATAAAATAAAATAAATTATTGTACCCGTATTAAAAGGCAACCCGATTGCATTCACGAAAAACCTTTCAAAAAGACCTGCTAATTGTACAATCCAGGGAATGATAATATACATGATTACTGTCAGAATAATAAACGAAATTATCAGTGTTATAAAAATCCCTTTTTTAGTTGGTTTATATTTTTTGAAATAATAAACAAATGTTATGGCAGGAATTGCAAGTAAGTTTAAAAGATGTACGCCAATTGATAATCCTATCAGGTAAGCAATTAATATCAGCCATCTGTATGAATGATCTTGGTCGGCAGTTTCTTCCCACTTTAATATTGCCCAGAAAACAATTGCAGTAAAAAAAGAGGACATTGCGTAAACTTCGCCTTCAACAGCCGAGAACCAGAAAGAATCGGAAAAAGTGAAAGCTAAGGCTCCGACAATTCCGCTGCCGAAAATTGCATACATCTTTGCTTTGGTAATCTCACCTGAAGCAAGAACTATTTTTTTAGCCAGTATAGTAATTGACCAAAATAAGAAAAGGATAGTAAAACTGCTTGATAGTGCCGACATGGTGTTTATCATCCTTGCCACAAGGCTTGTATCACCAAAAGCAAATAATGAAAAAAACCTGCCCAGCAATTGAAATAATGGTGCTCCGGGCGGGTGTCCTACCTGTAATTTGTATGCTGTAGCTATATATTCACCACAATCCCAAAAACTTGCTGTTGGTTCTGATGTAATAATATAAACAACTGTCGCAATAGTAAAAATTATCCAGCCAATGATATTATTTAGTTTCTTGTAGATTTTCATTTTAATGATCTCTTAACAGGGTGCGAATTTATATAAAAAATCGAAATATTGATTATGGAAAATTTAGTAAGTAGTAGATTCAGGATTTATTATTATTTTTGAAAAAAATTTAAGAGTAAAAAATATGAATAAATTAGTTTTATTACGTCACGGTGAAAGTGTCTGGAACAAAGCAAACCGTTTTACAGGATGGACTGATGTCGGTCTTTCCGAAAAAGGTGTTATTGAAGCCATAGAAGCCGGAAAAGTTTTAAAAGAACAAGGATTAAAATTTAAGATTGCTTACACTTCATACCAAACAAGAGCAATAAAAACCTTATGGTTAGTATTGGAAGAAATGGACTTGATGTGGATACCTGTTTATAAAAGCTGGCGGCTAAATGAAAAACATTATGGTATGCTGCAAGGGTTAAATAAAATTGAAATGGCTGAAAAATATGGTGATAAACAGGTTTTATTATGGAGGAGAAGTTATGATATACCACCTCCGCCTTTGGATAAAAATGATAAAAGAAGTCCAAGATTTGATCCGAGATACGAAGAGTTGAGCGATGCTCAAATACCTTTGACAGAATCGCTAAAAGAAGTAGTTGAACGAATGGTGCCATACTGGAAAAATGAAATTTCCAAATCATTATTAAAACATAAACAGGTATTGGTTTCAGCTCACGGAAACAGTTTGAGAGCAGTTGTAAAATATCTTAAGAACATGGGTGAAGAGGAAATCCTGAAATTCAATATTCCTACGGGAATTCCTTATGTTTTTGAATTTGACGATAATCTGAATCTTTTAAAAGATTATTTTATTGGAGATGAAGAAGAAATAAAAATATTAATGCAACAGATTGCCAATCAGGCTAAAAAATAACTTATGAGAAAACACTGGGTTATCCCCGACATACACGGATGTGCCAGAACATTACATGCTTTAATAGAAGATAATATCAAACCAACAAAACACGACTAGTTGTATCTTCTGGGAGATTATATTGACAGAGGACCTGACTCAAAAGGTGTTATTGATATGCGTGTTAAAAACGAGAATTATAATTTTATTGATTTAGATAATGGAGTTTACATGGATAGTCGTGAAGGTTTTGGTAATTTGGTTGCTCTTGAATTAAATTCTATGGAACTGGCAATACAACATAATGTTGAATAAAAATAATTTTAAAATGAAAAAAATATTTATAAACAAATTCAGTATTACAACTTTGATAATTGTAATTTATTTACCTTTCTCAATCCGGGCTTATACCGGAGAGGTTATTAAATCGTTTAAGACACCCGGCTCTTTTCCCACCGGTTTAACTTTTGACGGAAAACATCTGTGGCTTGCAGACAAAAAAACCGATAAACTTTATTGTATTAA
>JADFUO010000091.1 GCA_015222115.1 Bacteroidota bacterium
AACAAAAACTGCTCCTTCAATGACAATGGCTATTGAACAATACATACAGAAAGAAAATAAAAAGAAAATATAATTATTTCCTTTTCTTGATTTAACAAGAACCGGCTTTCAAAATGCAGACCTTCAAAAAAGAAGAACGCCTTTGCAAAAAAAAAACAATTAAGATATTATTTGAAGAAGGAAAAAAATTCCATGTTTATCCCTTCAAAATTATTTGGATGGATATTGAATCAGATAGTAAATATCCTGTCCGTATTCTTATAAGTGTATCTAAACGATTTTTTAAAAAAGCAGTTGACAGGAATAAAATTAGAAGACAAATTCGGGAAGTTTACCGGAAAAACAAATCTTTATTTTATGAATACTTTAGCAGACAAAAAAAACACTGTGTATTCGCAATTTTATATACCGATGGTGCATTTATTCCCTTTAAAGAACTGGAGAAAAAAATAATTGTAATTTTACAACGTTTAATTGATGAACATGAAAAAACTTTTAAATAGGTTTTTTATTATACTTATACGTTTTTATCAATGGGCTATCTCGCCATATTTTGTACCATCATGCCGGTACACACCTACTTGCTCGGAATATGGAATTGAAGCATTGAAAAAACACGGGCCATTTAAAGGAGGCTGGCTGACCTTGAAAAGATTTTTATCATGTAATCCGTGGGGAGGAAGTGGCTATGACCCTGTACCTTAAAATTTAGTAAAATCAATTTTAAAAAATTATTACAAATGAACAAATATCATTCAAAAAAAATAAACATTTTAATTAGTATACTGGCAATTATATTCTTTTTGCCATTTGCTGGCTTAAATCAAAATAATTTTGAAATATCAAAAAATTTAGATATTTACACAACACTTTTCAGGGAATTAAATATAAATTATGTTGATGAAATAAATTCAGGCGAATTAATGGAAGCAGCCATTAATGCAATGCTTGAATCACTTGACCCATATACCATTTATATTCCCGAATCGGAAGTTGAAGATTACAGATTCATGACCACAGGCCAATATGGAGGCATAGGTGCTTTGATACATAAACAAGGTGATTATGTGGTTATTTCCGAACCTTATGAAGGCTTTCCTGCACATAAAGCAGGGCTAAAAGCCGGCGACAGGATTTTGAAAATAAATAATAAATCAGCAAAAGGAAAATCATCGGCTGATGTTAGTAAAGTGTTAAAAGGATCACCCGGTACTACATTAAAAATTTTAATAGAAAGAAACGGTGAACCAAAACCGATTGAAAAAGAAATTATCAGGGAAAAAATTAAAATTGAAAATATACCGTATTACGGAATGCTGAATGATGATATAGCGTATATTAAATTAACCGGATTTACCCAAAATGCAGCCAGGGAAGTTAAAAATTCATTCCTGAAATTAAAAGAAAATAATGATGTTAAAAGTTTGATTTTGGATTTAAGGGGGAACGGAGGCGGATTAATGAACGAAGCAGTTGATATAACCAATATATTCGTGGAAAAAGATAAAGAAGTAGTAAGCACTAAGGGTAAATTATCAAACAGAAACAAATCTCACAAAACCCGTTATGCGCCGGTTGATCTTTCAATTCCGCTTGTTGTTCTTGTTAACCAGGCAAGCGCATCTGCCTCGGAGATTGTTGCAGGAGCCATACAGGATTTAGACCGCGGAGTAATTTTAGGTCAGCGTACTTTTGGAAAAGGATTGGTGCAAAATGTTATCCCCTTAAGTTATAATTCAAAAGTTAAGGTTACAGTTGCAAAATATTATATCCCAAGCGGAAGATGCATACAAGCCATTGACTATTCTTTAAAAGATGAGAACGGTCATTTTAATAAAATTCCTGATTCATTAATCACTGCTTTCAAAACCCAAAATGGTCGCACGGTTTATGACGGAGGTGGGATTGAACCGGATATCAAACTCAAACCTCTAAAATTTAGTAATATTGCAATAAGCCTTTTTACAAAGTTCCTGATTTTTGATTATGCAAATAAGTTTTTCAGGGAAAATCCCGAAATTCCACCGGCAGATGAATTTATAATTACTGATCAGATATTTGATGATTTTAAAAATTATATTTCAGATAAAAATTATGATTACACAACTGAAAGTGAAAAAACACTTGAAAAATTAAAAAAGTATGCTGAAAAAGAAAAATATTTTGATGCTATTCAATCGGAATATGAAACCTTAAAAATGAAAATGAAGCATGATAAAGACGAAGACCTGAATAAATATAAAGACCAGATTAAGGAATTACTTAAAATTGAAATTGTATCAAGATATTATTATCAAAAAGGGAAAATTATAGCTTCTATTGCTAATGATCCTGAAATTAAAGAAGCTATGGAAATATTAGAAAATAAAACCTTATATGAATCAATCCTTAATGGAACTTATCAAAAAAACGAGGATAATTAATGTACATTTATAAAAGGGAATTTCATTCAACTGCGTATTTTATAGCATTGATTCTTATGGCTATAAGCCTTCCCTTATCAAAGTTTACGATGAGTGTTATGCAATTTACTCTTCTTGGACTTTGGTTATGGGCAGGTTTTTCTTTTGAGAAAGCTTTTGATTTCTTCAAAAAAATTAATTTTTTTAAAGGGCTTATCAATTTCCTGAATTATGTTATTATTTTAGGATACAATAATATTGTTGATAAGTTCAGGATTTTTTTCAAAAACAAACCCGCATTAGTTCTCACATCGCTTTTTTTCCTTCACGTTATTGGATTAATTTACACAAGCGATTTTTCTTATGCATTTAAAGACCTCCGTACTAAATTACCACTCTTTGCATTTCCGGTTATCTTATCTACAATGGAACCACTCAATAAAAAAAGGTTCAATTGGGTGATGTTGATGTTCGTAGGAGCTGTTTTAATTGGCACTTTTATTAGCACCCATGTGCTACTGGAACAGGAATTTACAGATATCAGAAAAATTTCAATCTTAATTTCCCCAATAAGATTTAGTTTGAACATAAGCATAGCAATATTTACTTTAATATATTTTATCTATAAAAAAGAATATTTTAATATTACAACTAAAATTATATTTGGAATAATTGCTGCATGGTTAATTGTTTTCCAGTTTATTTTAGAATCTGGAATTGGTATAGTTATTTTGTTAACTATCAGTTTTGTATTATTTATTTATCTTGTTTTTAACCTGAAAAAACTTTATCTGAAAATCGGAATAATTAGTCTGCTTGTAATAATTCCCATACTTCTTTATACTTATATTAATGATATTGTGAAAGATTACAACAAAGTGCCGGATATTGATTTTAGTAAGCTTGATAAATTTACTGCACTTGGAAATTATTATGTACATGATACTGTTTTTCTTGGAATTGAAGATGGGAAATATATCGGACTTTATATGTCGAAAAAAGAATTAAAAGCCGCATGGAACAAAAGAAGCTCGTATGATTATAACGGAAAAGACCAAAACGTACAAGAAATAAAATATACCATTATCAGATTCCTGACTTCAAAAGACTATCGGAAAGATGCTGAAGGAGTCAACAAACTGACCGACAAAGAAGTTAAGGCAATTGAACGGGGTATTGCAAATATTAATTATCTTGAAAGTCCTAATCTAAAAACCCGTGTTTCAAAAATACTGATGGGATACCATAATTTTAAATATGCTTACGACCCTAATGGAAATTCAGTAATGCAGAGGATTGAATATTGGAAAGCATCAATAAATATTATAAAACAACATTTTCTTTTTGGTGTTGGAACAGGAGATATGAGAGATATTTTTAACGAACAATATGAAAAAATGAACTCCATCCTGAAACTTGAAAATCGTTTGCGTTCCCATAATCAATTCATGTCAATATTTATTGCTTTCGGATTATTGGGATTTATGTGGTTTATTTTTACATTGTTATATCCTCCGATAAAAACACGAAAATTCCTTAATTATTTTTATGCAATCTTTTTCATCACAATTATACTTTCAATGTTTACAGAAGACACCATTGAATCGCAAGCCGGTGCTACATTTTTTGCTTTTTTTAATTCTTTTCTGATTTTTTGCCAAAAAAATGAATAAAAAATTACCGTTACTTTTCAGATTTTCCGTATTTTCGCTTTTCCCAGATAAAATATTATGAAAAAAATTGACTTAAAAATTTCTTTTGAAGAATACGATTCAATAGAAGAGTTAAATCCTGAAGATAAAACCATACTTAATACAGCATGCAAAATGGTCAATACAGCTTATGCTCCATATTCACAGTATTATGTCGGGGCGGCTGTTTTGCTTGAGAATGGCAAAATAATAACAGGAAATAATCAGGAAAATGTTGCCTATCCATCAGGTATATGTGCAGAACGTGTTGCCGTGTTTTATGCTTCATCGCAGTATCCTGATGTAAAAATCAAATCAATAGCGGTTTCAGCAAAGGCAATAAATTTTAAGATAAATCATCCGGTAACACCGTGTGGTGCCTGTCGTCAGGTTTTGGCTGAATATGAAGACAAACAAAAATCGGAAATCCGTATTATTTTAAAAGGGGATACAGGTAAAATTCGCATTATAAAAAGTGTTAAAGACATATTGCCGATGATATTTCATGCAGATGAATTGAAGAAATAAATATATAAAATTATGAAAACAAAAATCTTTCTATTATTATCAATTTTAGCTCTTACAGTAGCGATGAAAAATGACAGACCTGCTTACAAATTATTTAATTCGGAAGGAAAACAGGTAAAATATAAAACATTATTAAAGAATGTCTTAGAATCCGATGTTGTGTTTTTCGGTGAAATGCACAATAACCCGATTTGTCATTGGCTGCAACTGGAATTGACAAGCGACATTTTTGAAAAGAAAGGGGAATTACTTGTAATGGGTGCAGAAATGTTTGAAACCGACAATCAGTTAATTCTTGATGAATATCTAAATGAATTAATAAAAACAAAAAATTTTGAAAATGAAGCCAAATTATGGCCCAATTATAAAACGGATTATAAACCGCTGGTTGAATTTGCCAAAGAAAACAATTTGGATTTTATCGCAACAAATATCCCTCGCAGATATGCAGCCGTTGTTCATAAAAAGGGTTTTGAAGGATTGGATAGTTTAAACCAGGAAGCAAAAGTTTTAATTGCACCTCTCCCTGTAAAGTACGACCCTGAACTTAATTGTTATAAAAAAATGTTGAAAATGATGGGCGGTATGGGGCATGCTAATACCAATCTTCCCAAAGCTCAAGCAATTAAAGATGCAACCATGGCACATTTTATTTTAGAAAACCGGCCGGAAGGGACATTGTTTGTTCATTATAACGGGACATATCATTCAAATGATTTTGAGGGAATTGTATGGTACTTGAAACAAGAAAACCCTGATTTGAAAATTCTTACAATTGCTTCGGTTGAACAAAAAGA
This sequence comes from Bacteroidota bacterium, assembly GCA_015222115.1. Taxonomy (GTDB): domain Bacteria; phylum Bacteroidota; class Bacteroidia; order Bacteroidales; family JADFUO01; genus JADFUO01. Next base: position 5,419 of record JADFUO010000091.1, read on the forward strand.
AATTGATGAGTTATCCGATGAATATCTGAATATTGCAAATTATGTTCTTGTTATTCCTGAAAATATGACTAAAACATATTAATTATACAAACTTCTCAATCAATTCAACCAAACGGGCGGCATAGCCCATTTCATTATCATACCATGCAATAATTTTAACTAATTTATTTTTCTCGCCTAAAACTGCTGTTAATCCTGCATCAAAAACAGCGGAATGTGTGTTGCCGATAATATCAATTGAAACGATTGGGTCTTCGGTGTATTGCAAAATTCCTTTTAGTCTGCCTTCAGCAGCTTCTTTAAAAGCAGCATTAATTTCTTTAATGCTGGTAGGTTTTTTCAGAGTGCATGTAAGGTCGGTTAAAGAAGCGTTTGGGACAGGAACGCGTATGCCGGCACCACCGAGTTTTCTTCTTAAATGCGGAAAAATCCTTGTGGCTGCTTTAGCAGCACCTGTGGTTGTCGGAACAATTGAATATGCTGCTGCACGTCCCCTTCGTAAATCAATGTGCGGAGCATCTAATAAATTCTGGTCTTTGGTATATGAATGAACCGTTGTGATGAACCCTTTTTCAACTCCCCATAATTCATCCAATATCATTATCAAAGGAGCTACGTTATTTGTGGTACAGGATGAGTTGGAAATTATCACATCATTTTTATCAATTATATCATCATTCACACCTAAAACCACATATTTAACTCCATTACTTTGTCCTTTTGCAGGCGCCGAGATAATAACCTTTTTCGCTCCTGCCTCTTCAACATGTTTTATTGCTTTGCTTTTGGTTACAAATTTTCCTGTTGACTCAATTACTACATCTATATCCAAATCTTTCCAAGGCAAGTATGAAGGATTCTTTTCAGAAAGCACGTTAATTGTTTTCCCGTTTACAATCAGCTTATTTTTTTCAAATTTAACTTCCCCGTCAAATTGACCATGAATTGAATCATATTTTAATAAATGTGCGAGGGTCTTCGGGTTGGTAAGATCATTAACGGCAATTAATTCCATTTTATCATTCTTTATTAATTGCCTGAAAGTTATTCTGCCTATTCTTCCGAAACCATTAATTGCTACTCTTATCTTTGACATAATAAAATAATGTTATAATTTTTGAATGCACAAAATTATAATATTTAACTAATCATACGGCTTAATGATAAGAATTTTTGAAAATATATTTTGGAAAATCAACAATTTGTCCATGATTTTATTATAATAATTCAGGTTTATCGTATTCAATTTCTTTAAGGTGAAAATTTACATAGTTATGATCACTTTCCTTTAATTTCCAAGTTCCTTTAATGACTGTGGGTATAACTATACCATTGATTTCTTTGTAGTCAAAGAATATAATAAAACGCATGGGGCTTTCTACTGGTTCGGGACCTTACCTTTGCTATTAAGGGGCTTTTACCTCCAAGTGGATGAGCCATGCCGGGCGTAAATCAGAACGGACTGGCAGTAAAAAGAGCTAACCGGCCTGGTATTATACGTATTAATATTTCCCAAGTAACGTTTGTTGTTTAAACTTCAGTGGATCGTTAAGCTGAAGGCTGAATCACAAATGTTACCGTTGCTTTTATTTTGAATCACTTTTGTATATTTTTGAAAAAATCCAATTTCTGGATAAAAAATAAGAATAAAAAAAATTTCTTCCCAGTATCTAATATTTTTTAATTTTACCAATTGAAAATCTAAATCTAAAATCTAAAATTATATGGAACAAATAAAAAATTACATTGAAGAAAACAAAGAACGTTTTTTAGATGAATTGTTTGATTTAATTAAAATTCCTTCAATCAGTTCAGAAACGAAGCACAAAGATGATATGTTAAAAACTGCAGAGTTATGGAAAGATACAATTTTAAAAGCCGGTGCCGATAAAGCAGAAGTTATGCCCACAGAGGGAAACCCTGTGGTTTACGGTGAAAAAATGATTGATCCGGATGCTCCGACGGTTTTGGTTTACGGTCATTATGATGTGATGCCTGTTGACCCCTTAGAACTATGGAAATCACCTCCTTTTGAACCGGAAATCAGGGATGGAAAAATCTATGCACGTGGCGCAGACGATGACAAAGGACAGGCATTTATGCATGCTAAAGCATTTGAATTAATGGTAAAAACAAATACTTTACCTTGTAATGTTAAATTTATGATTGAGGGCGAAGAAGAAATCGGTTCTGTAAGCCTTGCAAAATTTTGCAAAGACAATAAAGAACTATTAAAAGCTGATATAATTTTAGTTTCTGATACAAGTATGATAGCACAAGACATACCATCAATCACAACAGGTTTGCGGGGTTTAAGTTATATGGAAGTTGAAGTTACAGGACCTAACAAAGACCTGCATTCGGGAATTTTCGGCGGTGCCGTTGCTAATCCGATAAATATACTTACAAAAATGATAGCCCAACTTACAGATGAAAACAACCAAATTACAATACCCGGTTTTTATGACGATATTGATATTGTCAGCAATGAAGAAAGAGCTGAAATGGCAAAAGCCCCCTTTAACTTAGAAAAATACAAAAAAGCATTGGATATTGATGTAGTCTGGGGCGAAAAAGGATATTCAACTAACGAACGTACAGGTATTCGCCCATCACTTGATGTAAATGGTATTTGGGGCGGTTATACAGGCGAAGGTGCAAAGACCGTTATTCCTTCAAAAGCTTACGCAAAAATTTCTATGCGATTAGTTCCACATCAGGACCATGAGAAAATAAACAAATTATTTGAAGATTATTTTAAAGCTATTGCCCCTTCTTGTGTAAAAGTTAAAGTAAAAGCATTACATGGCGGTCAATCCTACGTTTCACCAACTGATATGCTAGCATATAAAGCCGCAGATATGGCTTATACAAAAGCTTATGGTAAAAAACCTGTTCCTGTTAGAAGCGGGGGAAGTATTCCAATTATTTCGGCTTTTGAAGAAATTCTCGGTATCAAATCAATTCTAATGGGCTTCGGACTGGAATCGGATGCAATTCATTCACCTAATGAAAATTATCCGTTATTCAATTTCTATAAAGGAATTGAAACTATTCCGTATTTCTATAAATATTTTACCGAATTGATGAAATAGGCACTTAAATATTGAGTATTGAGTATTGATTATAGAATAATGAAGATAAACGCAGAGACGCTGAGTCGCAGAGATTTAAAAATAACTTGAAACCTGAAATCATAATATATCGGTTAACCATACGAGAGATAGGTTTTGGAATGTTTTAAAATAGGTTGTTTTATTATAAATAAATTTAAATTTCTTAACAAAAATTTTGAATTTTATAAATATTAGTATATTAAATTTATAAGTATTTGCAATGAATCTTTCAGAACCACAAAACAAAGACATCAGTAAACCTCCTGATTACTGGCGCAAACCGCTTGATATTGAAAAATACAAAATCCCCCATGGAACAGTTCATATTATAATAGAGCGGTGCAAGGGATGTGAATTTTGTATAGAATTCTGCCCTCAAAAAGTATTTGAAGTATCAGACGAATTCAACAGTAAGGGTTATCATCCTCCTAAAATAGTTTGTCATGATAAATGTGTTAATTGTAAATTGTGCGAACTCATCTGCCCTGAATTTGCCATCTATATAACAGAAGATGAACCCATGAATATAATTTAAAGAGGAATAAAAATGAGAAATATAAAACCGGCAGTCTTAACCGGCGAACACTTTATGAATGGCGACTATGCATGTGCAGAAGGAGCTTTAGCATGCGGATGTCGCTTTTTTGCTGGATATCCCATAACTCCAGCCACTGAGATTTCTGAAAAAATGTCCAGGCGAATGCCCGAAGTCGGAGGTATTTTTATTCAAATGGAAGATGAAATGGCTTCAATGAATGCTATTTTAGGTGCCTCATGGGCGGGAGTTAAATCCATGACCGCAACATCAGGACCTGGCTTCAGCTTAATGATGGAAAATTTTGGTTTGGGAATTATGATGGAAGTACCTTGTGTTTTGGTAAATATTCAGCGGGGAGGACCCAGCACAGGTTTGCCTACATTAGTTGGTCAGCAGGATATGATGCAGGCAAGATGGGGTTCACACGGTGATTACGAAGTCATCGCATTAACTCCCAGCTCTCCTCAGGAAATGTTTGATTTCACAATTAAAGCATTTAATCTTTCGGAAAAATATCGTCTGCCCGTTTTATTGATGTCTGATGAAATAGTAGGTCACATGACGGAAAAAATAGTTATACCTAAAGAAAAAGACATTAAAATCGTTAACAGAAAAAAACCGGAAAAATATACCGATAAATACTTAATGTATAAAGCCGATAAAGACCTTGTACCTCCGATGGCTAATGCTGGAGAGGGTTATAAGGTCATTACTACCGGATTAACTCATGATGAAAAGGGCTATCCTGCTATGAATGCCGAAGCCCAGGAAAAACTTATTAAACGACTCTGTGATAAAATTCTGAAAAATAAAGCTGATATTATTGAAACACAAGAACGGGAAACAGAAGATGCTGAAATAATTGTAGTTGCTTATGGCTCTCCTGCCAGATCAGCTTTAAGTGCAGTTAAATTAGCCAGAAAAGAAGGAATAAAAGCAGGACTATTACGACTGATTACCGTTTGGCCCTTCCCAGATGAGAAAATACTTGAAGTTGCTAATAAAGCAAAAACAATCATTGTACCGGAGATAAACAGAGGGCAAATAGTTCGTGAAGTTGAACGCTGTTCCCATGATAAGTGCCATGTAATATCTTTACCAAAACTTGGAGATATCCATACACCATACGAAATATTAAAAGTTATAAAGGAGGTTAACAAATGAGCATGAATGAAATTCATCCGATGGATAAGCTCATCAGGGCTGATCGTATGCCACACATCTGGTGTTCGGGTTGTGGCTTAGGTACTAATTTTACATGTTATCTTACAGCAATGGAAAAATCCGGTCTTGACCTTGATAAATGTGTTATTGTATCTGGAATTGGCTGTACCGGCAGGATTCCCGGCTATACCAATATTGACTCTTTTCATACTACTCATGGCAGGGCAATTCCCTTTGCTTTAGGATTAAAACTTGCTAATCCCGAATTAACAGTTACTGTGTTCAGTGGCGATGGAGACCTGTTTGCTATCGGCGGTAATCACTTTATCCATGCTGCCCGACGAAATGTTGATATCAATATAATCTGTGTAAATAACTTTAACTATGGAATGACCGGAGGTCAATTTGGTCCAACAACACCACTTGATGCCATAACAACAACTTCACCTTATGGTAACTATGAACACCCTTTTAATCTTGTTGATTTGGCTGCTGCCAGTGGAGCTGTTTATGTTGCAAGATGGACCAGCATACATGTTCGCCGTTTAACCAAATCCATTCAGGAAGCCTTGCTTAAAAAGGGTTTCACTTTTATTGAAATAATTTCTCCATGCCCAACTAATTACGGACGAAGAAATAAATTAGGTGATGGATTGGATGAAATGAAATATTACAGAGAGCATAGCATAATTAAACATGGGATTAATCCTAAAGAAGCGGATCTGAGTTTTAATGGAGAAATAGTAGTTGGTAAATTTGTTGATATAGATAAACCCACATTTCTTGATAACCAGCCTGATATGTCACAAATGTCAGTCAATAATAAAAAATAATAAAATGAAACATATTGAAATAAAAATAGGCGGGTTCGGTGGACAAGGCATTGTTTTGTCCGGTTTTATTATGGGTAAAGCAGCATCAATTTATGATAAAAAGAATGCTACTTTAACCCAAAGCTATGGCCCTGAATCCAGAGGTGGAGCCTGTAGTGCACAGCTTATAGTTTCCGAAGAAGAAGTAGATTACCCTGAAGTACAAAAACCTGAAATATTAATGGTAATATCTCAGGAAGCTTATGAAAAGTTTACTCCATGCTTAATTAAAGGAGGAATACTTCTTTATGATGAAGATTTAGTCAATTCTGTAAACAATCTGCCAAAAAAAACCAGGATATATTCAATTCCTGCAACCAGGTTTGCTGAAGAATTAGGCAGAAAAATTGTGACTAATATTATTATGCTTGGCTTTTTTACTGCAATTACAAGTGTGATCAGTTATGAATCTATGAAAAAGTCGGTACTCTCAAGTATTCCGGCAGGAACAGAAGAACTAAACCTTAAAGCTTTTCAAAAAGGTTATGAATTTGGTCTTGAAAAAGTTAAGGGTATGTAATAAAATAAAATAATGGAAAATCCTGAATCTAAACATAAAATTGAAATCACTGACTCACTTGAGGAGGTGATCAAGCAAGCATTTTATTGTCTGGAATGTGGAAGATGTACAGGAACCTGCCCTATGGTAGAATTGTTCCCTGAACATTTTAACCCGCGCCATATTTTAGAAAATGTACTTATCAATCTTGATAAGGTCATTAATGAAAAGGGAATATGGTTTTGTGCTTCATGCTATAAATGTAATAGATTATGCCCCCAGGGTATTGAACTACCGGATATTTTCCTGAGACTAAGAAAAATCGCTGTAAAGGAAAACGGACTTGAAAAATTAAAACAAGCCATTGAAATAATAAAGGAAAAAGTACCTTTCTCTGCCAGTTTTATTGAGGTTTGTTTTCATCACGAAAGAATACCGCTTGACCAGACAATAGTCGACAATATATTTAAAAAAATTCATGTTAAGAAAAAAACCGCAAAACAACCTGAATTAAAGGAAAAGATAGCAGTTATTGGCTCAGGTCCTGCCGGATTGGTTGTTGCTCACGACCTCAGACAAAAAGGATATCAGCTTACCGTATTTGAATCACAACCATTCGCAGGGGGCATGCTCAGGGAATGTATTCCTGAATATCGCCTGCCTACCAAGATAATTGAAACTGATATTAATAATCTGAAAGAGCAGGGTATAGAGTTCAAAACCAATACAACAATCGGAAAGGACTTAACTTTTAATCAGCTTTTTGAAGATGGATTTGAAGCTATCTTTGTTGCATCAGGTGCACACCAAAGCATAAATCTAAATATAGAAGGCAAAAATCTGTCAGGAGTAGTTAGTATGTTAAAATTTATGGGAGATTTAAAAAAGGAGAAGAACAAAAAACCAGGTAATAAAATTGTTGTGATTGGTGGAGGTAATACAGCTATGGATGTTGCTTCAACTGCTGTCATGTTTGGTTCAAAAGAGGTTACATTATTATATCGCCGTTCCAGAGAGCAAATGCCTGCTGATAAAAACGAAATCAGGGAAGCAGAAGATGATGGAGTAAAAATCATATATTTAGCAGCTCCTAAAAGATTTTTAGGGGAAAAGAAAATCAATAAAATAGAATGTTATAAATTACAATTAGCCGAAGTTGATTATAGTGGAAGAAAACGTCCTGTTCCCATCAAAGATTCTGAATTTATTATTGAAGCCGACCAGGTGATTATTGCAATTGGTGAAAGACCAAGCATTAGCTTTTTACCTGAAGAAATTGAAATAAATTCAGATGGTGCCATTATAGTTGACCCTAACACTATGGAAACAAGTTTACCCGGAGTATTTGCCGGAGGGGATGTTGTTCATGATTCAGCTACAGTAGCTGAAGCCATTGTATCAGCAAAAAATGCTGTAATTGGAATTGATAATTATTTAAAATCAAAATGAATACAGAAACAAAAGAAATCAGAATTGGAGTATATGTCTGCCATTGTGGACTAAATATTGCCGGTTCGGTTGACTGTGTAGAAGTTACAAAGTTTGCTTCCACATTACCCGATGTAGTGATTGCCAGCGATAACAAATACACATGTTCAGACCCGGGACAAGAAATTATCAAACAGGATATTAAAGAACATAAGTTAACCCGCGTAGTAGTTGCTTCATGTACTCCACGATTGCATGAGCCAACTTTCAGAAATGCATGCGCCGAAGCCGGCTTAAATCCTTACCTGTTTGAAATGGCTAATATCAGGGACCAATGTAGCTGGGTTCATTTATATGATAAAAAAAATGCAACCGAAAAAGCCAAAGACCTCGTTAAAATGGCTGTGGCAAAAGCCAGACTGCTTCAACCGCAAACCGAAACCGAAGTCCCGATAACACAAACCGCTTTAATTATCGGAGGAGGAGTTGCAGGAATACAAGCTGCACTTGACCTTGCAGACCAGGATTATAAGGTTTACCTCGTTGAAAAACGTCCCAGCATAGGCGGAATAATGGCTCAAATTGATAAGACGTTCCCAACAATGGATTGCTCAATTTGTATCCTTGCTCCCAAAATGAGTGAAGCCGGCAGACATCCCAATATTACATTATTAACAAATAGCGAAGTTGCTGAAGTAAGCGGATATGTCGGTAATTTTAAAATAAAAGTCCTAAAAAAAGCCAGGTATGTTAAAGAAAAAGAATGTACTGCCTGCGGCGATTGTGTTGAAGTTTGCCCGGTTACCAGACCTAACGAATTTGATATTGGCTTAGCCACAAGAAAAGCTATTTATACACCTTTTGCACAAGCAGTACCTTCTGCTTATATTATTAATATGGATGATTGTATGGGTGATGTACCTGTTGCCTGTGGAAAATGCGTGGAAAAATGCGATAAAAATGCTATTGACTTTGATATGCATGACGAAATCCTTGAACTGGATATCGGCACTGTAATAGTTGCAACAGGAGTTGATGTTTACGACCCGACAGGCATTACAGAATACGGCTATCGCAGATATGAAAATGTTATTACCAGCATGGAGTTTGAGAGGCTTATTAATGCCGGCGGACCAAGTGGCGGGCATCTAATCAGACCTTATGACAAAGAAATTCCTAAAACCGTTGCATTTATCCAATGTGTTGGCTCACGAAACGAAAAGAAAGGAAATAATTA
>JADFUO010000092.1 GCA_015222115.1 Bacteroidota bacterium
CATTGGTTTTAAGCAATTTATGTTAGAATAATTTCGTATTCTCGTTCAGTGTCAGTTTAAAAAAACAAAAATGAAATCATAAATATTACTTTTAAAAGTATTGTTAATTAGTTTTACCATAAATGCTCAAAATGATTCAGTGCAATATTCTTTTTTTGTTGCAGGACATACTTATGGTCAGCCGGGAGTAAATAATATTGGACTGCACCCACCGTTTAAAGAAAAATTCGGATATATTCAGAGCCGGTCTGAAATCCATTTTGGTGTTTTTACCGGCGACATTGTTTCAACGAATCCGATTGCACAAGATTGGGATGAAGTTGATGCAGATATTGACACTTTAGGCTTGCCTGTATATTTTGCCGTAGGAAATCATGATATGGAAAATAGACCTCTATTTGAGAATAGATATGGAGATACATACTATCACTTTATATATGAAAATGATTTATTCATTATTTTAGATCCAAACATTGATGAATGGAATATATCTGGAACACAATTAGAATTTCTAAAAAATACAATTGACAGCAATTATCAATCAGTTGAAAATATATATGTTTTTTTTCATCAGCTTTTGTGGTGGGAAAGTGATAATATATATAAAAATATAATTCCAAACTCATTTGCAGGAAGAGCTGATACTATAAATTTTTGGACAGAGGTTGAACCTCTTTTCCATCAATTACCGAATAAGATTATTATGTTTGCGGGAGACTTGGGGGCAGGAAGTTGGAGTGATGATGTAATGTATGATTTATATGATAATATTAGTTTTGTTGGAAGTGGAATGGGTGAAGGTATTGGGGACAATTTTGTTATTGTTAATGTAAAAACCGATAAAACAATAGATTATGATTTAATTTGTTTGAATGATAGTATTAATTGTCTTGGAGAATTGACAGATTATGCTATTTCTATAAATATCATTGATTCCTTTACTACTCAAAATATTAAACTCTACCCAAATCCGGCTAATAATTTTGTTACAATTGAATTAGAAGATATTAATGAAACAATTATACAATTATATAATATTAATGGTCAATTAATTTTACAAAAAATAACAAAAGGAGTTAATAAAGTATATATTGACTTAACATCATTAACGAATGGACTTTATTTAGTAAAAATAACAAGTAAAGTTAATCAGAATAATATAAAACTAATAGTTCAGTAAAAATAAGCTCAGATAAATATGCATAAAGCTAATACAAACATTGTTTTTTTTGTATTTATTATATTATTTATTTCATTTTTACAAAGCTGCAAACAAGATAATACCTTAAAGCCGGTAGAAATATTTTGCGATGCAGAACAAATCGCAGAGGGTGGCAAATATTTAATTTCTTCAGACACTAATTATCTCATTTTAGGTGGTTATGCTCAATCAGGCGAACAAGCACATTCCGGCAGGTTTTCAATCAAGTTGTCAGGTCCTGATTCATACGGTATGATGCTTAATTTAAAAAATGTACAACCAGATGATTATTACCAGGTTAGTGTTTGGAGAAAAAGTGAGAGTAACAATGGAATATTGGTTGTTTCAGACAGTACTAATAATAAAATATATTTAGCTCAACGCAAGCCGGTTGAAAAAGATAAAAACGGCTGGGAATTATTAAAAATAGATGTCTTTGTACCACCCAACTTTAATGAGGACTTGAAAATATATATTTGGAATAAAGATTCTGCTACTGTTTATTTTGATGATTTAAAAATCGTTCAGTTACCTGAGAAAATTTATCCGATTTTTAATCAGGAAGCTCTGTGGATTTATATTGACACACTGGATTTAAAAAAGCTATATACTAAGCGGCTCAAAGCATTTCAAACAGGCATTTTAGAATCTTCGGATGATGACTGGGTGAATGTTATAATTTTTCATGAAAAAAAAATAATGAATGCCAAAATCCGGTTAAAAGGCGACTGGCTTAATCATCTTACAGGTAAAAAGTGGTCGTTCAGGATTAAATTCAGGAAAAACTTTTCGTGGAAAGGTATGAGAGAATTTTCTATTATGAATCCGCATTTAAGAGGTTTCCAAAAAGAATGGCAGGCATATAAACTGTTAGAGAAAGAAGATGTATTAACCACACGTTACGGATTTATTCCGGTTATGTTAAATGGTAAAAGTTTAGGTATTTATGCTTATGAAGAACACTTCGTTAAACAATTAGTTGAATCACAAAACAGACGTGAAGGTCCGATTTTAAAATTCACGGAAAAAGAATTCTGGTTGAATCAAAAAACCGGGATCGCAACAGGAACGGAATATGAAGTTCCGTTTTATGATGCTTCGGTTATTGTTCCTTTTAAGCGAAATCGTGTGATTTCTTCACCGGATTTATATAAGCAATTTCTGATCGGACAAAACCTTATGTTTGCCTATAAAAACAAATTGAAAAATTCTTCGGAAATATTTAATATTGACCAATTAGCTAAATATTTTGCCTTGGTGGATATTTTAAAATATTATCATGGCATTATCTGGCACAATCAAAGATTTTATTATAACCCGGTGCTTTGCAAACTGGAACCTATTGCGTTTGATGGCTACATAGGTAAGGGTGTATTTGATTTTATTAAACACCCGATTTACGGCAATAGTAATTTCTTTAGTACTTTACCATCTGTTACCTTGAATTTTAATTTATTTGGTGATACTGCATTTTTATACCGTTACATATATTATCTTGAAAAATATTCGGATGAAAATTTTATACGATCATTTCAAAATGAACTTATCTCTGAAATACAAAGCAATGAAGCTCAATTAATAAAAGAATTTGGAACTTATGAGTTTGATACACTTTTCCTTGAGAATAATGCAAGAGCAATCAGAGATTCTATAAAAGCATTTAAACAAAGGGTCAATAAAGATCCTGAATATGTTTTAAAGTATAAGAAGTTTTGGTCAAAGTATTCACCTTCCGATACGGTTTTGCTTGAGTCCTTTCCACAGGCATTTGTCAAAGCTTTTCTTGAAGAAAAGGATGACCGTCATTCAACTATTAAAATATTTAATTATTATGCTTTGGATATAAAAATTCTCGGAACAGGGAAAAACAATGAAATAATAAATCATTATTTAAGTAAACAGCCCACATTGGTTTCTTATAATATGTCTCCCGACAGCTTTCTTATTATAAATTCAACTAAAGATGCAAAATTTGTATTTTTTTCAATTGATAAATTTTCTGAACCTTTTGCCATCCCTGTTCATCCATGGAAATCACCAGGCATTATTACACCACAGCAGGAATTAATGGTAAATAATAAATTTCCTCAAAACAATATATTTGAAGTTTCAAAAGATAAAATCGTTTTGTTTAAAAAGGGAAAGTATAATGTTACAGAATTTATTATTATTCCTCAAGGTTATGATGTAAAATTTGAAGCAGGAACAACTTTGGATTTTCAAAACAATGCGGGTTTTATTTCATATTCACCTGTTGAAATGTCTGGCAGTATAAATGAACCGGTTACAATTACATCAAGTGATGGAACTGCAATGGGATTTACGGTTTTGCAGGCAAATAATAGATCAATTGTTAATAATACTGTTTTCAACAATTTAAACACATTGGATTATAATGGCTGGACTTTAACAGGAGCGGTAAATTTTTATGAATCGGATGTGGATATTTTAAATACGGACTTTGATAATAACTTATGTGAAGATGCTTTGAATATTATCCGTTCTGATTTTAATTTAAGAAATTGTTTGTTTGAAAATATATTCGCCGATGCTTTTGATTCCGATTTCAGTGATGGAAATGTTATAAAAACTGTCTTTCAAAATATTGGCAATGATGCTATTGATTTTTCAGGGAGTGAAATTTATATTGATTCATGTAAAATTATTAATGCCCGCGATAAAGGTATAAGCGGGGGTGAGGCATCGGATATTATAGTTAGAAATACCATAGTAAAAGGTTCAAATATTGCTTTTGCATCCAAAGATAATTCAGTAGTTGAAATTTATGATTCCCAAGCCATTGATTGTAATTACGGAATTGTGATTTTTAAGAAAAAACCTGAATTCGGACCTGCTGTTGTTAAAGCTAAAAATTTTAAGTTTGAAAATGTAAACACATTATATTTGGTCTGTCTCTTATACACATCTGACGCTGCCGACGAAAGTCG
>JADFUO010000093.1 GCA_015222115.1 Bacteroidota bacterium
ACATGGAAATGCACAAAGTAATTATTGGTCAGAAGCACATGATAGAACGCCTTTTGATTGGATTGCTTTCAAACGGTCATATTCTTTTGGAAGGTGTACCGGGATTAGCTAAAACATTGGCAGTAACTTCATTGGCAAAAACCATAGATGCGAAATTCAGCCGTATTCAATTTACTCCTGACCTGTTGCCTGCCGACTTGATCGGAACATTGATTTACAGCCAGAAAAAAGAAGAATTTGTGGTTCGTAAAGGACCAATTTTTGCAAATTTTATTCTTGCTGATGAAATCAACAGGTCGCCGGCTAAGGTACAAAGTGCATTACTGGAAGCAATGCAGGAACGCCAAATTACTATCGGCGATACAACCTATCCGCTGGAAGAGCCGTTTTTAGTGCTGGCAACACAAAATCCTATTGAACAGGAAGGTACTTACCCTTTGCCCGAAGCCCAGGTTGACAGGTTTATGCTAAAAGTAATTATAGGTTATCCCGATAAGGATGAAGAAAAATTGATCATGAGAGAAAATATTACAAGTACATTTCCAACAACAAATACTATTTTAAAAACTTCGGATATTTTAAATGCACGAAAAGTTGTAAGAGATGTTTATTTGGATGAAAAGATTGAAAATTACATCACCGATATTGTATTTTCATCGCGTTACCCTGCAGAATATAAACTCAAGAAATTTGATGGATTGATTTATTACGGAGCTTCTCCTCGTGCCAGTATTTATCTTGCACTGGGAGCAAAAGCTTATGCCTTCCTCAAACGAAGAGGATATGTTATCCCCGAAGATGTGAGAGCTGTAGCAAATGATGTTATGCGTCATAGAATCGGTTTGACTTATGAGGCAGAAGCTGAAAATATTACAACTGAAGAAATTATTAATGAAATACTTAATACAGTGGAAGTACCCTAACCCAGATAAACTGGAAGAGTAACCATTCACACTTAAATAAATTTTAGATTTTAGATTAAAATGGACAAAAACGAATTACTTAGAAGAACCCGACAGTTTGCAGTCAGAGTTTTTAAGATAGTTGAAAAGTTTCCTCAATCAAAAGCGGCAGACGTGGTGGCATACCAACTATTGAAAGCGTCATCTTCAGTGGCTGCTAATTACAGAGCTGTTAACAGAGCTAAATCAAAGATTGATTTCAGAAACAAAATAAAAATTGTATTAGAAGAATCAGACGAAAGCAATTTTTGGCTGACATTTATTATAGATATTGAATTGATTAAGCCCAATCCGGAACTTGATTTCTTAATTAAAGAGTCGGATGAGTTTGTTGCAATCTTTACTTTGGCATTAAAAACTTTAAATAAATCTAAATTCTAAAATCTAATCACCTATTTCAAAGGATATTATAGAAATGTGCCGAAGGCATTCCTTTGGAGGAATGTTTTGGATAAAAAATACGAAGTAAATATTACAAAACATTTACCTCTTTATTTAACCTGATATTAAATTTTTCAAATACTGAATTTTCAATTTTACATGATAATTCTAAAATTTCTTTGCCTGTTGAATTACCGTAATTTACCAGCACAAGCGCCTGATTTTTATACACTCCTGCATTTCCAATTCTTTTATCTTTCCATCCACATTGTTCAATTAGCCAGCCGGCAGCAACTTTAAATGTCTTATCAGGTTGTTCGTAAGCAATAATATTTGGAAAATCTTTCTTTAAATTTTTTAATTCTTCTTCAGTAATCACAGGATTTTTAAAGAAACTGCCTGCACATCCGATTTGCTCAATATCCGGAAGCTTTCTTTTTCTTATCCTGCTAACAGCTTCGCTAACAGTACTTACGCTTAATTTATTTATACCCATATCCCTTAGTTCCATCTCAATAGCTCCATACTTAGTATTAAAAACAGGCTTTCTAAATAATCTAAAAACTACGGAATTTATTATATATTTATTTTTAAGTTCATTTTTAAAAATACTACTTCTGTAACCGAAATTACAATCTTCTTTGTTAAATTTTATTATATCACCTGTTTGGATATTAATAGCAGTTAATTGATAAAATACATCTTTTAATTCAACACCATAAGCACCAATATTTTGAATTGGACTGGCACCCACACTTCCGGGTATTTTTGACAAATTTTCCAATCCTCCATAATTATTTTTTATGGTATAATCTATAAAATCCTGCCAAACTTCCCCTGCCCTTGCTTTTACATAAATAAAATCTTCGTCTTCTTTTAAAATAGTTATTCCTTTTGAATTTATTTTTACAACAACACCGGTAAAATCCTTAGTAAAAAGGATATTACTGCCACCACCTAAGATTAAAAATTGCTTGTTTTTTAAAAACCCTGAAGATAAAAATGAAATAATTTCTTCATCGGAATTTAATTCAACAAAATACTTTGCCTTAACATCTATTCCGAAAGTGTTAAAAAACTTAATTGAGAAATTTTGTTTGATATTCATTATTAGCAACTATTCGGTTTTTTACTTTTTAATCAATTTATTAGTTATAACTTCCTTTTCAGTATAAATTTTTAAAAAGTAAACACCTCTTTCTAAATTATCAATATTTATACTTGTTTCGGAAGTTTTTAAAATAAAATTTTGCAACAATTTCCCTTCTATATTAACTATATCAACTTTGGTTATTTTATAAAAATATGATTTTATTGTAATTTTATCATTTGCTGGATTGGGGAAAATTGTTATATTCATATCCTGTTTAATATTTTTTTTATTGATTCCCACGGAAAAATCATAAACATAAAGACCATGTTCAGTGCCGGCATATAGATGCATAGTATCGGCAGGACTTTGAGCAAGGCAGTACACTACACTATCTCCCAAACCGGTATTAATGACCTGCCAGCTTATACCTCCATTTATTGTTTTTTTTACACCATAGCCTGAATCAGCTGCATATACAGTATTTGGGTTAAGAGGATTAATAAGAATGTCTGTAATAAAAGGCCAATATTCTGAAACAATCCACGTAAGACCATAATCTGTAGATTTATACATTCCATCAGACCAACTACCCCCATCAATTGCTGCCCATAAACTATAACCTGTTCCATCTCCATCTGAGGAGATTGCCGGAATAGTAATATTAGTAGCAGTATTTGTATTATTCCAATATTCATGGAGGTCATAATTATAATAAAATATACCTCCTTCAGTCCCTGCAAAATATACTTGCCCTGAATCACAATCAAAGGGATTTATATGTGTAAGTGAAAGAACATTCAAATTATCTAAACTATCATTTATTGTAGTCCATGTATCTCCATAATCACTACTTTCATATACACCCATTCCTTTTGTGCCAGCAACAAGAGTTCCTTGAGGATATCCTGGAATCGTAAGTGAAGTAGATAAATACAACCATTCTAAAATATTCCAATAATTGCCCCCATCAATAGATTTATATATTCCATCACTATATGAACCTTCTCCAAGAGTTGCATACATTGTATCAGGTATAGGATGAAATGTAATTGAATTAAAAGAATATAATGAGACTGTATCCCAGTTTATCCCACCGTCAGACGATTTATAAAGATTATCTCCAGACACGAATATTATGTTAGGATTTTGAGGGTGAACAGCAATTGTATGGATTTTTTCATCAGGAAATCCTAAAAATGTCCAGTGCTGAGAATAACTGTAAATTCCCATAAAAATTAAACTCAAAAGGAAAATTGTTTTCATAAAATCTCCATTTTTAAATAAATTATTAAAATTGTTTGACATTCATTCCGAATTGTTGCTAACTGGAGTCTGCGTTTAAACTCCAAATTTTACGCTAAAATAGTAAATATTTCTATATTATAATAGGCCGATC
>JADFUO010000094.1 GCA_015222115.1 Bacteroidota bacterium
ATCGTTACATAACAAAGACTGCTAAAGTAAGGGGTATCGCCAAGTGCCTATATCCATAGTGTCTCACAAAATAGTGAGACTACTATTCTGGAAAAGTGAAACCCCTAAACCCTAAAGTGAGAATCTATACTTAGTTCTTTCCGATAGATTTGTCTAAAACTTTTTAAAAATCGGAAGATGAAAAAAACAGCAATCACATTTATTTTGGGTTTATCATTTATAATAATAAACTCATGTTCAACCACTGAGCAAACAACAAAAACCGACAGGAAATTGAAATTTTCCTTTCAAGGCGGAGCTAATATAGGTGGTATAACTGAAAACAGGGACATGACTGTAGTTCCCAATGTTAAAGTCCCGCCCGAAGTTATAGTTGATGCTTTCACCGGTGCCACACGAACAGGTTTTAATGCCGGTATGCACATAAACAAAGTGTTAAAAAGAAACCAGATTGAAGCCGGAATAGATTATATGTATAATCATCAAACCTTTACATATAACGATGCGGAAAATATGTATAATGGGGTTCGTGAATTAAATGTCTCACAAGTTCTGTTTCCACTTACCTATAATTTTGTGTTTTTTAGGAACCAATTTCCCCATACAGATATTCAATTAAAAGTCGGTTATCTGGGACAGCTTAATTTTATTTCGACCAGTGGAACAGGAGTCTTGCCCGAATATTCTTCAAATGCATGGTCAAACGGACTGACATTCGGAATATCAGCCTTCCCTTTTCAATTTGACAATGGCAGTAAATTAGGTTTTTATTTCGATATGTATAGAGGAAGTCAGATTTACGAAGATTATTACAATCAATCCACATTTGCTATGCCAGGATCAAGCTTTATGAAATTTGGAATTAAATATCAACTTTAATAAATGATTGAATGACTGAATGATAAAATGATTGAATAATTACAGATAATCATAACGGAGTAAAAATAATAAGGCTCACAAAATAAGCAAATGAAATAACATTTAAGCATTTACGCATTCAAGCATTACAATATATCATATCCACTAAAATTATAGTAGAACAAAAAAAAACATTGCTATGATAACAAAAGATACCATATTGAAAATCATTAAATACGCTGCAAAAGCGCCTTCAGGTCATAATACGCAGCCCTGGAAATTTAAAATCGGGAACGACAGCATTTCTATTCTGCCCGATTTTACGAGAGCTTTACTCGTTGTTGATAGCGATAATCATGCCCTGTACATCAGCCTGGGCTGTGCATTGGAAAACCTGATTATTGCGGCAAACCAATTTGATTATGAAACAAAAGTGACAATACATAATAACGGAAACGAAACTTTCATACAGATCGATTTATATCAAGTAGAAGAAATTAAAAAAACAGACCTGTTTAACTTTATCGTAAAACGACAGGTAACACGAAATAAGTACAATCCTGAAAAAATTCAGAAAGAGGTTTTAAGGGAACTTTTTGATGATGTTTTAGATAAATGTGTACAGGTAAAACTATTTCTGAGCAAAACCGAAATTGAAACTCTTACACCTTATATTATTGAAGGAACCAATTTGCAATTTAACAACAAAGCATTTGTTAAAGAACTTGTTAGCTGGGTTCGATTCAGCGAGAAGGAAGTACTGCTAAAGGGCGATGGTTTGTGGTCGGCTTCAATGGGTTTACCCAACATGGGGCGATGTGTTGGCAATTTTGTTATGAAAAACTTCGTTACCGCGAAAAGCGAAGCCAAACGCTGGGAAAAAATCATTTCCAAATCGGAAGGTTTTGCTCTATTTATGGTCGAAAAAAACGACCCGGAGCACTGGATAAAACTCGGACAGGCATTTCAACGTTTTGGACTTATGGCAACAAAAATGAACATCAAACATGCCCATGTAAATATGCCCTGTGAAGAGTTGCCGGTTCGTGAAAAAATGATTCAAAACTTTCAATTATACGAATATACACCTTTACTTTTAATCCGTTTCGGGTATTCAAATCCTCTGCCTTATTCATACAGGCGAAATATTAATGAAATTATTATTAAATCTTAAATAGTAAAAATGATGAAATATATTTTTTGTGCTTTTATATTTTTGCACGGAGCAATCCATCTTATGGGTTTTGCTAAGGCATTTAAATTGGCTCAAATAGAACAATTAATTACAGATATTTCCAAAATTTCGGGACTTATTTGGTTTATCGTATTTCTTCTTTTCATAGTAACCGGTATTGCTTTGCTTGCAAAAGTCCAGTGGTGGCACTGGTTGGCAATTGTTGCTGTTGTAATTTCCACTGTTCTTATTGTTTCTGTTTGGAGGGATGCAAAATTCGGTACTATTCCTAATGTTATTATCATCATGGTTGTATTGTTTTCACTTTTATCTTGTGCATTTAATAGAAAAGTGGCAAATGAAATATCGGCAATAATAAAACAAGCAAACACCACCAAAATCTCCGTAATTACTAAAGAGCAACTTATTGATTTGCCATATCCGGTTGCAAAATGGTTAAAAGCATCGGGGATGATTGAAAAAGAAAAAATAAACACTGTTTGGCTTAGTCAAAAT
>JADFUO010000095.1 GCA_015222115.1 Bacteroidota bacterium
AACAAATAAGATAAAAGATAAAAGAAGTCGGTAATTAGCAATTTTAACTTTGAACAACTGAATAACTATTGACTGACGGCGCAGTCAAATGTCAGTCCCGAAAAAAACGGGATAAATTCCGCAAATGACTATTGAATGACAACTTATAAGAAATTCGTAATACGTAATTCGTAATCCATAATTATTAATACATTGACCTTTACATAGCCATGTGCTATATTCTAAATGTTCTCACCAAATAATAATTCTTTTTACCCCGCTGCACCAGAATATACTTATTATTTAGCAGGTCTTTTTCGGTGATGATAAAAGTGTCTTTTACTTTTTCTTTATTAATTGAAACACCGTTGTCTTTCAGCATTCTCCTTGCTTCGCTTTTTGAACCAGAGATATTTGTTTTTACTGCAAGAAAATCAACAATATTTATACCTCCTTTAACTTCGTTTAGAGATACTTCGCATTGAGGAACACCTTCAAAAACCGAAAGCAATACATCTTCAGAAAGATTTTTTAGTGTTTCTGTTGTTCCTTTTCCAAATAAAATTGCTGATGCTTCAAGAGCGGTGTTATAATCTTCTTCGGAATGGACCCTGATGGTAATATCTTTTGCCAATGCTTTTTGTAATACCCGCAGATGAGGAGCTTCGTTATGTTGTTTTTCCAATTCAGTAATTTCATTTTTTGTAAGCAGGGTAAATAGTTTAATAAATTTTACAGCATCTTCATCAGAGCAATTTAGCCAGAACTGATAAAATTTATAAGGCGATGTTTTTTTCGGGTCAAGCCAAACGTTGCCTGTTTCTGTTTTTCCGAATTTTCCGCCATCGACTTTAGTGACCAAAGGACATGTCAGGGCATAAACTTCTTTGCCGGTTTTTCTTCTAATGAGTTCGGTACCGGTTGTAATATTTCCCCATTGGTCGGAACCGCCCATTTGGAGCTTACAATTGTAATTTTGGTTTAAAAACAAAAAATCATATCCCTGAACCAACTGGTATGAAAATTCCGTAAATGAAATTCCTGTTTCCAGCCGGCTTTTTACTGAGTCTTTTGCCATCATATAGTTTACAGTGAGGTGTTTGCCAACATCACGTAAAAAGTCAAGAAAGCTGAATTCTTTCATCCAGTCGTAATTATTTACAAGTTCGGCTGAGTTTTCACCGCAATCAAAATCAAGGAATTTTAAAAGTTGATTTTTTTGACATTCCTGATTGTGACGCAAAACTTTTTCATCCAACAAGTTTCTTTCTTCCGACTTTCCGGAAGGGTCACCTATCATTCCGGTTGCACCTCCGATTAAAACTATTGGTTTATTCCCTGCCAGTTGAAAATGTTTCAACATCATAATTGAAACAAGATTACCGATATGTAACGAATCGGAAGAAGGGTCAAAACCAACATAAGCCACCAACATTTCCTTTTCAAGTTGTTCCTCAGTTCCGGGTGTTATATCATGTATCATACCCCTCCACCTGAGCTCTTCAATAAAATTCATAATAAAATTTTTTGCAAAGATATGTATTTGCTATAAAAACGTAACATATTTTCTATTTTTTTAGACACTGATTTTCGTAAATAATTTATCAAAATATTATTTTACCGACTCTATCTATTTACCCGGAGTGATAAAAATAAAATTGTACTTTTGCAAAAAATTATGATAATAACAAACTATTATCAATTTAAAATTACAAATTAAGCAACTATTCCTTATATATTATTGTCATATCTTAACAGATAAAAAAAATTACCCTAATATACTGATAGAAATTGAGAATGCCAATATTTATAAACATAACATACAGATAACCACATATTTTACTTCTTCTAAACTTGTAAAGTATAATGCGTTCAGTATAATCAAAATCATTAAAAAATTAAATTATCAGAAGATGAAAAAAGCAGTAGTAATATTTATTTTATTTTTGGCCGTTATAGCCGGTAAATCCGAAACTATTGAAAAAACATATTATTTTTCAGATTTCAAAATCATTAAAACAGGAGATTATTTTTTATTTGAATTTCAAAACACTTTGATTACCGGAAAAACAGGCGAGCCTGCCCTTCCCTATCATTCGGTTTCGTTTTTATTACCACCGGGACAAATTGCAGAATCAATAGAATTTATCGGTGAAGAAGAAACAATAATTCCGGGAAACTATTTGCTTTATCCAAGGCAGCCTTCACGTCCGCTTTCTAAAGGAAAATCAGGAGAATTTATTAAAAATAATAAAGTTTATAAATCTGATAATTTATATCCCGAATCTCAATTGGGTGAAATATCAACAGAATTTATGAATGGCTACTCTTTCGGAATATCAACTTTTACACCCCTGATGTATAATCCTGCCAAAGGAGAAGTTTCATATTATAAAAAGGTTACTATCCGGATAACAACCAGGAATGCTTCGGAAGCTGTTGAAGCATTAAAAAACCTTAAATCATCAGAATCTGTAATTAAAAATGTAAATGATTTTGCACAAAACAAAGGCATTATTTCTTTATATCCGTTTAATAATTCCAGAACAGATGATTATCAGATGATGATAATTACTCCTGCACAATTTGAAAATGATTATCAGGATTTGATTGATATTTATATAAGAAGAGGAATAAAAACCGAAATAATAACAACAGAATTTATTGACGGTAATATAACAGGGCAGGATTTGCCGGAAAAGATCAGAAATTATATTATTCAGGAATATCAGAACCATAATGTGGAATATATTCTTCTTGGTGGAGATGTTGAACATGTTCCTTATCGCGGATTTTATTGTTATGTTCAATCCGGCTCAGGATATGAGGATAATAATATTCCTGCCGATTTATATTATTCGGCTTTGGACGGAACATGGAATGATGATGGCGATAACAGATGGGGTGAAATCGGCGAGGATGACCTGCTGCCCGAAATTGCAGTTGCCCGGTTCTCTTTCAGTAATATTTCCGAGCTGACCAATATGATACATAAATCTGATTCATATCAAAATAGTCCTGTTCTTGGCGAACTCAGAGATCCGTTACTGGCAGGCGAACATCTCTGGTCAAGCCCGGAAACATGGGGCGCTGATTACTTAGAACTTCTCGTAGGTTTCCATGATGACAACGGATACACCACTATCGGTATTCCTGATGACCATAACATAGAAACAATGTATGAGCGCGATCAGTCATGGAGTGGAAGTGATTTGATTGCAAAGATCAACCAGGGAAAACAATTTGTTCACCACTGCGGTCACGCAAACACAACTTATGTTGCTCATTTATACAATTCCGATATTACAAACTCCAACTTTTATCAGGCAAATGGCACTGACCATAATTACACCTTGTTTCATACACACGGCTGCATCTGCGGTTCATTTGAATATAGTGACTGTATCCTTGAAAAAATGGTTAGTATTCAAAACTTTGCAGTAGCTGTTATTGGTAATTCAAGATACGGTTGGTTCAATGAAGGACAGACAGAAGGTCCTGCAGCACACCTCCACCGCGAGATGGTAGATGCCCTTTACAATGAAAAGATGAATCATATAGGCGCTGCATTTGTTGAATGTAAAATACAAACTGCCCCATGGGTTACAGCTCCGGGTCAACACGAAGAAGGTGCCTTACGCTGGAATTTTTATGATATCAATATACTTGGCGGCCCGGCTTTGAGCGTTTGGACAGATGAGCCAATTAGTATTAATGTAATTTATCAAAATTCAATTATGATAGGTCAAGGTTCTACTGCAGTAAATGTTACAAGTAACGGAGAACCTGTTGAAGGTTTGAGCTGTGTTTTATTAAGTGGCTCTGATATTTATGGTGTAGGTATAACAGATGAAAATGGTGATGCAATTATAACTTTTAATCCGGCAACAGTAAATTTAGGACCCGCTGAAATTGTTGTTTCAGGGTATAACTGCCTGCCCGAATCTTTTGCAGTAACAATTATTCCTAATAATGGTGCTTATGTGCTTTATTCTGATTATGAAATTGATGATTCATTATGTAATAATAATGGTTTGGCTGATTATGGCGAAACAATCTTGCTTACTATTGATATGGAAAATGTAGGTATGGAAGATGCTACAAATGTTGAGGTAACCATATTAACTGATGATGAATTCATTACAATTTCAGATGATTTTGAAAATTATGGAAATATTCCCACTGGTGCAATAGTTTCAGTAGAAGATGGTTTTGAAATAATTGTTGCAAACAATGTACCCGACAATCATAATGTTGAATTTGAAGTTGAAGCTGTTGGTCAGGATACATGGATTTCGCATTTTAACATTAGAGTTTATGCTCCGGCGCTTTCAATCGGAAGTTTAATTATTGATGATGAAGCAGGCGGTAATGGTAATAGTATTTTAGACCCTGGCGAAACAGCAGATATAATTATTGAATCATCAAATTTCGGACACAGCGACTGCTTTGACGCTTCAGGAATATTAACATCAACCAGTGGATATATTAATATTTCCGATACGAATTTTTATATTGGTGATTTACCACAGGATACAACAGTAAATGCAGTTTTTACTGTAACTGTTGATGAATTGGCATCTGTTGGAACCAGTATTGATTTTAATTATAAACTAACTGCGGGTGAATACTTAACCGAAAACACTTTTTATTTATCTGTAGGAATTGTTAAGGAAGATTTTGAAACCGGGGATTTTTCTGCATTTAACTGGCAATTTTCAGGAAATGCTCCATGGATAATCAGTAATACCGGTCAATATGAAGGTGAATATTGTGCAAAATCGGGTCAGATTGGTAATAATGCATCATCAGAGATGTACATTGTTTTTGATGTTATCGCCGATGGAAATATTTCTTTTTACAGAAAAGTTTCTTCTGAAGCAAATTACGATTATCTGAAGTTTTATATTGATAATACTATGATGGGTGAATGGTCGGGAGAAGAAAGCTGGGCTGAGGTAAATTATCCTGTTAATGCAGGCACTCATACTTTTAGATGGGTTTATGAAAAAGATATTTTTGTAACGGGCGGAAGCGACTGTGCATGGGTTGATTATATTGTGTTTCCGCCGGTTTCTCCAACTACTTCAGTAGAAGATATTAGTAATGACGAAAAAAATGAATTGATGGCTTATCCTAACCCATTTAAAGAAAATGTTACGATTAAATATTTTATTAACTCAGTTTCCGATGTTAAATTATCTGTTTATAATGCAATAGGTCAGGAAATAACTATTTTAGATGAAGCATTGAATCAGGCTGCCGGAAATTACGAAATCAGGTTCAATGCATCAAATCTTCAAAATGGAATTTACTATTATACTCTTAAAACCAATAATAGTATAATTGTTAAAAAATTGATACTTTCAAAGTAAAACGAGTGTTTTTTTTATACAAAAGTCCTTATTTTGAAAAATTTAACGTATCCTTGCAAAAATTTTTAAAATAATTTTATATATAATATTCTAAATTATAACTAATTAAAACAAAAAGTCATGAAAACAAAAAATTATAAACTGCTTTTTCTTTTTGTCGGTGCAATGCTGTTTATTGTCAACAGCACTATTGCACAAAAAACAACTTATGATGATAGCTGGGCAAAAGCCGGCTTTAATCTTACTAAAGAAAACTCAACCGGAGTTAAGATAAATTACTCAATCAATGAGTTCAGTTTAGAAGATATTGAAATTAAAGGCGAAGCCATGCAAAAGCTTATGCTTCCGGGTCATTTTCTTCCAAATGATGAAGGTGCACCTGATTTACCCGGTAATGGTCGTTATATTGCCATTCTACAAGGTGCAAATGCCAAACTGATTATTAGTGCATCACGTATTGAGACTTTATCAAATATAAACATCTCACCGGCACCACGCATTCCTCTGGATACTGAAACCGGACCATTGGTTTATAATAAAAATAACGAAATTTATTCCAAGAATGCATTTTATCCTGAAAAACCTGTAATACTTTCAGCTCCTTCAAAAATCAGAGGTGTTGATGTTGTGATGCTTGGTATCACTCCTTTTCAATATAATCCGGTTACAAAAGAATTGCTAGTTTATAGGGATCTGGAAATAGAAGTTGTTTTTGAAGGAGGAAACAACCATTTCGGAGAAGACATATTAAGAAGCCGTTGGTTTGACCCTATTTTGGAAGATGCAATCTTAAATTACGCTTCCCTTCCTGAAATTGATTACGACAAACGGATATTAAATTACAATAGTTCCAGGGATGTCGGTTGTGAATATCTTATCGTATCTCCTGACGGAGTAGATTTCCAGAGTTGGGCTGACTCAATAAAGTCTTTTAGAATTAAACAAGGTATTTTAAGTGAAGTTGTAACCCTTTCTGATATTGGTGGAAATAACGTTACTACTTTAGAAAATTATTTCAACGATGCGTACAACAACTGGGATATACCTCCTGTAGCAGTTCTTCTATTGGCAGATTACGGAACATCCGGAAATACAATAATATCTCCTACTTTGCCTCATCCATATCAGGGAACTTATATTACAGATAATATTTATGCTGATGTTGATGGTGATAATCTTCCGGAAATTATTTTTGCCAGAATAACCGCTCGGGATAATTCTGAGCTTGAAGTTATGATCACAAAATTCCTTGATTATGAACGTACTCCCCCTATAAATCCTGATTTTTATGATCATCCTATTACTGCACTTGGCTGGCAAACAACAAGGTGGTTCCAGATTTGTTCGGAATCAATCGGTGGATTTTTCAAAAATGAACAGAGTAAAGATCCTGTTAGAATCAATGAGATATATTCAGGAAATCCTGGATATGATCCTTGGTCAACAGCAACAAATACAAGCACTGTAGTAAACTATTTCGGGCCAAACGGACTTGGCTATATTCCTGCAACACCACAGGAACTTGGTGGCTGGTCAGGGGGTAATGCAACCATGATTAACAATACTATTAACAGTGGATCATTCATCGTTCAGCACAGGGACCATGGAAGTGAAACCGGCTGGGCACATCCAGGTTATCATAATAGTGATATTAATGGTTTAAACAATACAGACTTAACATTTGTTATGTCAATCAATTGTTTGACAGGAAAATTTAATTATACATCAGAATGTTTTACTGAAAAATTTCACCGACATACATACAACGGTCAAAATTCGGGAGCACTTGGTTTAATAGCAGCTTCTGAAGTTTCTTTTTCGTTTGTTAATGATACTTATGTTTGGGGTGTATATGACAACATGTGGACTGATTTTATGCCGGATTACGGAACCACACCCGACTCAAGAGGTTTGCTTCCTGCTTTTGGAAATTCTGCCGGAAAATACTTCCTGCAACAATCCAGTTGGCCTTACAATACAAATTCCAAAGTAGTAACTTATAATTTATTCCATCATCATGGCGATGCATTCCTTACTCTTTATTCAGAAGTACCACAGGATTTGGACATTTTGCATGATGGAGTTATTTTAGGAGGACTTGACTTTTTTACCGTTCAGGCAACTGACAGCGCCTTCATTGCATTAACAGTTGACGATGAAATAATTGGTACAGGTTATGGACAGGGTATTGGGGTTCCTGTTGATATTTCAATTATACCTCAACAACCAGGAACCGTGGTTTTAATGACAGCTACTTTAACAAACTATTTCCGTTACACTGAACTTATAGATGTAATTCCTCCCGATGGACCATATTGCATTCAGGATTCATATACAATAAATGATGATAATGGTAATGGAATACCCGAATTTGGTGAAACGATTTTAATATCATTGGCTATCAAAAACATCGGAAATTCAGATGCAATTGGAGCTAATGTAAAGATTTCAGCTAACGATTCTTATATAACTATTTCCGATTCTACCGAATATTATGACACTATTCCTTCACAACAAATTATTACTGTAACTGATGGTTTTGAAATACAAGTTGCTGATAATATTCCAGACCAACATATGACTATGTTTGATGTAACCATTACTGACGAACTTGATTCCACATGGAATAGTGTGATATTTATGACATATAGTGCACCAATGCTTGAAATAGGAACTTTGACGATTAATGATATGATTTCAGGAAACGGGAATGGACGCCTGGATCCGGGCGAAACAGCAGAAATCATTGTTAAAATTTATAACAAAGGACATTGTCTTGCAGAAAATACTATAGGTTATTTATCAACAGATTGTCATTATATAGAATTACTTAATGATGTTGACACCATTGGAACAATTGGTTTCTTCGGACCCAATGTGGCAAGATTTGATGTTACAGTTGACCCGGAAACACCAAACGGCGTGATTATTGCTACCTTTGACTATGAAGTTGTTTCAGGTGCATATCAGGAAACTGAAACCTTCATCAGAAAGATAGGATTATTATATGATGATTTTGAAACAGGAGACTTCAGTAAATTTGACTGGCAGCATGACGGCGATGTTTATTGGACAGTTAGCTATCTGTATCCTTATGAAGGATATTACAGTGCAAAATCAGGTGCAATTGGAGATAATCAATATTCAGAACTCTCTTTGACATTGGAAATAATGACAGCAGACAGTATTTCATTTGTCAGAAAAGTC
>JADFUO010000096.1 GCA_015222115.1 Bacteroidota bacterium
CGACAAATCCATCCCGATTTTGAATGGCAATCACGTTTTAATGATCATATTATTAGAAACAAAAATTCGTTTCAACGCATAAGAAATTATATAATCAATAATCCTAGTAATTGGGATAATGACAAATTCAACTAATAATGACAACAACGCAAAATATAAATATGCCGGAATTGAGGTTTCCTGAATTTGAGGAGAAATGAAAAAGCACGAAGGCACAATCGAATTCTAAGACTTATCCAAACCATTTTTTAATTATTTTTTATAATTTAGCCCGCATTATTATTTATACCGATACAAATTCTAAAAATAACCATGTATGATTCCTAACATAATTTTTATTGTATTTTTATTATTCGCAATTCTGTTTTTTTACAGAAACGTGAGAATTATTACACGCAGTATCAATCTTGGAAAAGATATTAAAATAAAAGACAAAAAACTTAAAAGGTGGAAATTAATGTTCAGGGTTGCCGTTTTTCAATCCAAGATGGTGTCCCGTCCGATATCAGGTATTTTGCACATTTTTGTTTATGTCGGTTTTATTATTGTAAACTTTGAAATGCTGGAAATAATTATAGACGGCATTTGGGGCAGTCACAGATTATTTTCCTTTACCGGACCAATATATACTATACTTATTTCTACGTTTGAGTTTTTTGCTTTGTCTGTAATTATTGCCTGTATTATTTTTCTGGCACGCCGTAATTTATTTAAAGTTAAAAGGTTCTGGAATAAAGAAATGACATTGTGGCCTCGTTCGGATGCAGCTATTATTCTTATTACAGAAGTTTTTTTAATGAGTGCAATTATAATAATGAATGCCAGCGACAGTATATTACAGGAACGTGCTGTTGATCATTACGTGAAAGTGGGATCATTTCCGTTAAGCAGTTTGTTTATTCCGCTATTTGACGGACTATCAACCGGCACTCTGATATTTTTAGAACGGTTTGGATGGTGGTTTCACATAATCGGAGTATTGATATTTTTAAATTATATTCCTTACTCAAAGCATTTTCATGTTTTTCTTTCTTTTCCTAATGTTTATTATACAAGGCTGGAACCAAAAGCACAAATGTCAAACATGCCATCCGTTACCAAAGAAGTAAAGTTAATGCTTGATGAATCATTTGAACCACAACAGGATGAAGAAAATGCAGAAGAAATTACTTTTGGGGCTAAAGATGTCAAAGACCTTACATGGAAAAATCTGATGGATTCTTATACATGTACCGAATGCGGAAGATGTACATCAAGATGTCCGGCAACTATTACCGGTAAAAAACTATCACCACGAAAAATTATAATGGATGTTCGTGATCGCCTTGAATTTCTCAGCAAAAGAAACACAAGAAAAGGTTTAATCAATAAAAAAGACTTATTTGATTTCATCACTCAGGAAGAATTGTGGGCATGTACAACTTGTAA
This sequence comes from Bacteroidota bacterium, assembly GCA_015222115.1. Classification (GTDB taxonomy): domain Bacteria; phylum Bacteroidota; class Bacteroidia; order Bacteroidales; family JADFUO01; genus JADFUO01. The sequence goes on from JADFUO010000096.1 coordinate 1,429, forward strand.
TGCCTGTGCAATAGAATGTCCTGTAAATATTGAGCCATTGGCAATAATATTTGAAATGCGAAGATATTCTGTTTTGGAGGATGCTGCAGCACCGGCTCCAATAAATGTAATGTTTACAAATATTGAAAATAATGGTGCTCCCTGGCAATTTTCTCCTGAGGATAGAATGCTTTGGGCAGAGGAACTTTATTTAAGAGTCTGTCTATAATGTCGGCTGAACTCAAATAAAATGAATAATGAACATCCCGATAAATATCGGGATTAACGATTTTAGATTTAAGATTTTCAATAACTTCGTAAATCAGAAATCGTTAATCGTTATTCTGAAATCAAAAAAACACTTACTTTATTGACGAACACTATTTAATATGAATTCTGTAG
>JADFUO010000097.1 GCA_015222115.1 Bacteroidota bacterium
GGAATTTTTAAGAAAAACAACAAGAATAATCGGTTTGGTAATTTTAACTGCATTATTTATTACAAATATTGTTTATAGCCAGGGCAATAAAACTTTACAGGAAGCCTTTGCCGAAAGCTATACTTATGAATATGACGGCGAATACACTAAGGCAATTAATATTTTGAAAAAGGTTTATGACGAAGATTCTTATGAGATTAATCTCAGGTTGGGCTGGTTAACATATTTATCAGGATTATTTACCGAATCCACTGCCTATTACGAAAGGGCAATTAGTTTAAAACCATTATCTATTGAAGCTCATTTCGGTTATGTTTATCCTGCTTCTGCACTTGGCAACTGGAACCTTGTGAAAAGCCATTATTTAAATATTTTAGAAATTGACCCTCAAAATACTTTAGCAAATTACAGGTTGGGATTGATTTATTATGGAAATGAAGATTATGCTACAGCAGAAAAATATTTTGAAAAGGTAGTAAATCTTTATCCGTTTGATTATGATGCATGCATTATGTATGCATGGTCAAGCTTTAAATTGAGTAAATTCAGGGAAGCTAAAGTTCTTTTTAACAAAGCATTATTAATGAAACCTGATGATGAATCAGCTTTGGAAGGGTTGGGGTTGATTAAATAAATGGTAACCGTTCACAGCTTAATATATTAATTATTTCCTTATATTTATTTTAGATTTGTGATTAAAGATTTTAGATTTAATTTAAAATCTAATTTATATTCAGTTCTGTTTTTTTGGTAATTTTTTTGGTTGATTGTCAATTAAACTGTTTAGATAAAACAGTGTTTTTACTACGAGTAAATATGTACACTTGTCTGTGTTGATGGCAGATAGTTTATTCCAAACCAGCATATCAATAAAACTACAAATGCAATCGCCAAAATCCACAAAGAAGATCTGATATTTTTCTTTTTACTTATTCTGAAATGAATGAATAACAGATATACCATCCAAGTCAGAAACGACCATGTTTCTTTTGGGTCCCATGTCCAGTAATGCCCCCACGCTTCTTTTGCCCATAATGCTCCGAACAATAATCCGAAAGTCAGGAAAGAAAAACCTATATAAACAATATTATCTGCAAGCTTAATGGTTTTTTCAACGGATTTACTTTTACTGAGAAGATACAAGCCTTTTATCCCGATTAATGATGATACCGCTAAAAATGCATATCCGATTATATAAACGATAACATGAGGAATAAACCAAGGACTTTGTAGTGCAGGCATAAGAGTTTTATCAAAAGTATCAGGATTTAAATAATTTATAAATATAAACAAAATTGACATGAATAAACAATAGCCCAACATCCATATTAATTTCCACCTGTAAAATAAAATTATCCCGATTACTGAAATAAATATAGCATACCACAGCCGTGTTTCAGCTAAAGTTCTGAAAGTAGGTCTTTCAAGATTTATCCACAAAGCAACTGTAAAATATAACAGCGATAAAACACCACAGATTAATAATATATCTGAAACTATGCGAAATTTTGATGTCTTTGAAAATAATAATATCAATAAACCGGCTATCCATAAACCGGATGTCAGAAAAACAAAAAAAGGATAATTTAACCAGGTCATTTTTAAAAAATTTAAGTATAAGTTAGTAATTATTTACAAATCAACAGGACTTTATTTTACTTTTTACTTTTGTCTTTTATCTTTTATCTTTATATCCCGATACGCTCGTTCCTCGCTATCGGGATTAATTCGACTATGAAATTATAATGCGTCTGCGCCTTTTATAATTTCAGTCTCATTAACTTTTGTCTTTCCCATCTGCCCATCCAGACTAAATAAACAGCTCCTGCAAGCATCATAAAAATACCTGTGTAAACAACAGGCAGCCATGGATCACGAACCAATTCAACAATGCTCATATTTGACCATTTCCCCATCTTTTCATTATAACCGCTCTGATAAATATTCCATCCACAGACTTTTACCGGCTTGTTAACTTCAATCACAATATCTGTAAAATCCTCAATACTATTAAAGACCCTTATTTCTGAACTGAATTTTTTTGGCCGGGGAATAGTCATAGCAACAGAATATTCATCATTAAGCATTAAAAATTCAGGAGTCATCAAAAAGCTGCCACAAGTAACCCATCCATCTTTTATTTTTTTTGTTTGTATATTTTTGGCAATCAAATAAACTGCCGGAACAGCACCAACATGGCTTGAAGTGTTGTATCCTGCAGAATCTTTTATTGCTGATTCAATATATTTATCAATAACAATTTCCCAATTCTCAATCCGAGTAATTGTGTCTTTTATCACGTCAATTAATTTATCGCCTTTTTTTATTTTTAAACTTCCTGATTTGTTGTCCATTAAGGCAATATTCGGAGGGTATTCCTCAATTGAAAAATTTAGTAGCTTCAAGGCAAATGGCATTTTAAAAGGATTTCTCTGTGTATCGTAAGCTACAAAATTTGTTTTGTTTTCAACTAATTGCATATTCAATCTCCATAAATCAGCAGACCCCAAAGAGGCAGCAACAACCACTATCCACAATCCGGCATGATTTAAGAAAAATGCAAAATTCTTAATTGTAAAAGGTAAAAATCTTCTTACAATTGTAAATCCTAAAATTACCAGCAAATAAAATGAACATAAAAAATAGGGCATACTTCCGGTAACATGCGACAAGCCAATTTTTCTGATAAAAGGCATAACATTTTGATTTTCCTGCGGAATAAAGCCCATAAGTAAAATCAGGAAAGTTAAAACACTTATTGAAGAAATCGCAGCCTGGGTACTTGAAAACCATTTGACTATAGGATGCTTTACATATTTGTAAACAAATACAAAATAAACAATAAAAAATAATATAAAAATAAGATTTATGGGCCAGCCCGGCAAACTTATTCCTTTCCCGTCAGAAATATATTCAATTATAAATCCTGATATTAGAATTCCAAAAGATATAAGAAAACTTTCTTTATATCCCCATGGAAATTGCCAGAATCGTCTTTTTTGAGAAATACTTTTAAACCGTTGTTCCATAAAATAAAACAGTAATTTAGCGGCTCAAAATTAGTTAATAAATTGTAATTTTACATTTTTAAATATTGATGAGACCAGTTTAAAAAGCTATCGGATGACTAATCTTCAAAAAATGTCTTACAATAACAAAAACGGTGCAAATAATATTCCCCTTGAACTCAACAGATTCAAATCCCGTGTTGTAAATATCGGTGATATTCCTCTTGGGGGGAATTATCCTATCCGTATCCAGTCAATGACTTCAACCAATACAATGGATACACAAGCCACTGTTGAGCAATCAATAAGAATGATTAAAGCCGGTTGTGAGTATGTGAGAATTACTGCTCAGGGAATTAAAGAAGCTGAAAATTTAAAAAACATAAAAAACGAATTAAAGAAACGGGGATATAATGTACCATTAATTGCCGATATTCATTTTAACCCGAAAGCTGCTGAAGTAGCTGCAAAAATTGTTGAAAAAGTCAGAATTAATCCGGGAAATTACGTTGACCGGAATATACCTGAAAAAATAAAATACACCGATTCAGAATACAAACTTGAACTGGAAAAGATAAGCGAACGGCTTTATCCGCTAATCAAAATCTGTAAAGAGCATGGCACTGCCATGAGAATTGGCACTAATCATGGTTCACTTTCTGAAAGAATAATGAGCAGATACGGTGACACTCCTAACGGCATGGTTGAATCTGCTTTTGAGTTTATTCGCATTTGCAGTGCTTTTAATTTTCACAATATTGTTCTTTCAATGAAAGCAAGTAATATCAGGGTTATGGTGCAGGCATATCGTTTGCTTGTTAGTAAAATGATTGAACAAAGGATGGATTATCCTATTCATCTCGGTGTTACCGAAGCCGGCGATGGTGAAGACGGAAGAATAAAATCTGCTGCAGGTATCGGTGCTTTACTGGATGACGGAATTGGCGATACCATTCGTGTTTCCTTAACCGAAGACCCTGAATTTGAAATACCAGTGGTAAAAGAAATTCTTAAAAATTATTCTCGTAATGATATTATTTTCAAGGCATCTGCTGATTTAGGGGTAACTGATTATTCAAAGCCACAAATTATAAATCCTTTTGAATACATCCGGAGAAAATCATACAAAATAGGAAATATTGGAGGAGATAATGTTCCGGTTGTTATATCAAATAATTTCTCGGAAAATTCCGATTATTATAAGATTAACATAAAAAATATTTCTGATAAATCCGGTGGAAAAACTTATCCTGTTTATACTGTTTCTGAATATTTTAAAACAGTTGATGATTCGGAAAATCCCAAATTTATTTTATTAACAACAAACAAAATTATACCATCGCTAACCGAATTTATCAACAAAATAAAAAACGATAAAAAAGCTATTCTGATTTTTGATTCGGATAATGATTATAAAATCAGCAAATTACGACATTTATTTTTCCGGTTAATTGATAAAAAATGTGAAACACCGGTAATCATAAAAAGAAAATATAAAAATTTAACCGAAGAAGAATTATTAATAAGAAGTTCAATTGATTTTTCAACATTATTATTAGATGGGCTGGGCGATGGAATTTGGATTGACACCAATAAAAAAATATCGTCGGAAACAATCAACAAAATTGCTTTGGGGATTCTTCAGGCAACACGGACACGGATTTCCAAAACAGAATATATTGCTTGTCCTTCATGCGGAAGAACTTTATTTGATATACAGGAAGCATTAAATAAAGTTCGGGAAAAAACCAATCACCTGAAAGGATTAAAAATTGCTGTAATGGGCTGCATTGTCAATGGTCCCGGTGAAATGGCTGATGCCGATTATGGATATGTCGGTTCAGGAAAAGGAAAAATAACTCTTTACAAGGGAAAACAAATTGTCAAAAAAAATATTAACGAAAATTATGCTGTTGATGCCTTGATTGAATTGATCAAGGAAAGCGGAGATTGGATTGATTACCGATAAACGTAAAATTTTCCTTTAAATATTTCTTACTAACAATAATTTTCACACTCTTGGGAATGATGCTGAAATTTAGTGGAGAGTGTCCCAACGACTCACCATCTGTTTCAAGATAGATTGAATTTCCTGGTCTTGAAACTATTGAAACGGTTTTACCAATATAGGTTTTTACTTCAGGCATGTCTGTAAATGAGCCGTCATATAAATTTTTAATATTTTTTACTACTTTAAATTTTGATGTCTCTTCAATTAAAGTAACATCAAGTAATCCATCATCCGGAACGGCGTTAGGTAACTGTTTCATTCCGCCGCCATTATATTTGCATATTCCAATACTCATACTAAATACTTTACCTTTAAAAACCTCTTTATCATTAATTTTTATTTCAAAAAAAGTATTTTTGTATTGAAACAAACCTAAAAGAAGGTTGAGCAGATAAGCAATAGGTCCTCCGCCACCCTTTTCCTTCATAACATTGGTTTTTTTTGCAACCAGGGCATCATATCCCATGCCTGCCATGTTCACAAAATATCTGATTTTTTCAACTCCTTTTCTATGATATTTTACAACACCCGCATCCTGCAGAAAGACATTACCTCTTGAAATGGTTTTTATAGCTTTTTTATACTCCTTTGAAATATAATACATCCTGCCCCAGTCATTGCCGGTACCAACAGGAACCATCCCGAGCGTTATATCAGTTGTTGGAATATCTTTCTGGATAAATATACCGTTTACCACCTCATTCATTGTGCCGTCGCCACCAACTATGATGAAGTTTCTGAATCCTTTTTCTATATATTCAATAGTTATATTGATAGCATGATTTTTGTGTTCGGTAAAAACACTTTTAAATCCGATACCGGTTTTTTTTATCAGGTCCTTGATTTCTTTCCAGTCTTTTTCTCCTTTTTTTCTTCCTGCATTCGGATTAACTATTACAAGCCATTCATTATTTTTTGGATTATTTTCATGAGCAATCATAATATTATCTCCATTAATTTATTTTTAACTAATTCGGGATTTATATCTTCAATACAATCGCAATGACTATTTTTTCTGCATTTATTACATTTTTTATCCAAAACCAAATAAGAAGCATTTTTACCAATTGGTGCCCATCTGCCCGGATGCATGGGCTTTATTGGCGGATAAATTCCAATTGCATATTTTCCTAAAGCCGCTGCTATATGCAAAGGTCCGGTACTTGCAGCAACCAATCCGTCGGCATTTGAAATAAAACTTATTAATTCATTAAGGGATAGTTTCCCTGTTAAATCAATAACTTCAGGAAATTTTTCAATAATGGATTTTTTAATTAATTGAC
>JADFUO010000098.1 GCA_015222115.1 Bacteroidota bacterium
ATTGTAGTATTACCATGCTTATCGCTAAAGGAGGTTATCAGCTAAAGAAAATGAAATAGTTGATAAAGTTCAATAAAAAAAGCCCGTAAAGAAATATTTAATTTTTGAATTCAATAAGATACCAAAACAAATAAGGGTGCCTAAATACATTTTTGGGCACCCTTATTATTTTTCAGTTGATTTTTTTATTCTTCTTCTTTTTCCTTTTCTTAATAAGCTTTTATCAACTGGGTCTGAATATCGCCCGGAACCTGTGTGTATTCAGCAAATTTCGTGCTGTAGGTTGCCCTTCCGCTGGTAATTGAACTTAATAAATTTAAAAAAATACTTTGCGTGTTCTCTTAAAATAAAAAATTCCGTACATTTACCCCCTTCAAATTTTAATAAGGAAATATGACAAAAATACTTGGAATGGGCAATGCTTTAGTTGATATTATGACCAAACTTGACCATGACGGAATACTTGATAAATTCTCTTTGCCGAAAGGCAGTATGCAACTTATTGATATTGAAAAATCCGATAAACTTTTGTCTGCAAGCAAACATCTTGAAAAACAACTAACTTCAGGTGGCTCTGCAGCAAATACGATACACGGTCTTGCAAAATTAGGAATAGAAACTGCTTTTATGGGAAAGGTAGGCAAGGATGAATTTGGTAAATTTTTTCATACTGATTTAAAAAACAGTAAAATTAACCCTGTACTGTTTTTTAGCAAAAGTCATTCGGGCAGAGTGGTTGCATTGATAAGCAATGATTCAGAAAGAACTTTTGCAACTCATTTGGGAGCAGCCATTGAACTATCTGCTGATGATTTAAAATCCGAATTATTTAATGGATACAATTATTTTCATATAGAAGGATTTTTGGTTCAGAATCATGAATTGTTGCATAAAGCCGTACAATTAGCTAAAGAAAATAATCTGATGGTTTCTCTTGATCTGGCAAGTTATAATGTAGTTGAAGATAACCTTGAATTTTTAAAAACGATACTAATAAAATATGTTGATATTTTATTTGCTAATGAAGACGAAGCAAGGGCATTTACAGGTAAAGAACCCGAAGAAGCATTGGAAATCCTGAGCGAACTTTGCGAGATTGCCGTTGTGAAAACAGGAAGCAAGGGTTCGTTAATTAAAAAAGGGAATGAAAAACATAAAATTGATGTTATAAAAGTTGAAAGCTTTGATACCACCGGAGCAGGTGATTTATATGCTTCGGGTTTTTTATTCGGTTTATCAAAAAATTACCCCCTGAAAAAATGTGGCAAAATCGGAACTATTCTCGCCGGAAAAGTGATAGAAATTCTCGGTGCTAAAATGGATGATAAAAAATGGGAAGAAGTTAAAGCTATGATTGAGAATATTGATTGAAGATAAATTGCTAATCAGCTTTTCTTTTTTATTTTTCCTTTATCTCCCAGCTTGCCCCTTCTTTTGTATCTTTTATCTGGATGTTCAGTTTTGTTAATTCATTCCTGATCTTATCGGCAGTATCGTAATCTTTATTTAGTTTGGCTTCCTGCCTGATAGAAAGCATTGCTTTTATTAGGCCATCAAGCAGATAATTTTGATCACCGGTCGCCTCTTTTCTTAATCCCAAAATTTCAAAAACAAAATTGTTAAATGTTTTCTTCAATAAATTCAAATCAACTGTTGTTAGTGATTCTTTTCCATCATTAACAGAATTAATAATTTTAACTCCTTCAAAAAGATGGGCAATGAGAACCGGAGTATTAAAATCATCATTCATTGCTTCATAACATTTCTTTTCCAGTTCCTTAATATTTGATGTTGACTTATCACCCGGTTTTAATTTATTTAGAGTATCAATGGCGTTAAATAATTTATCCAATCCCTTTTCGGATGCATTCAGGGCGTCAATTGAAAAGTCAAGGGTGCTGCGGTAATGAGCTTGTAAGATAAAAAAACGAACGGTCATCGGGTTGTATACTTTATCAATAAACTCATGTTTGCCCAAGAAAAATTCTTCAAGGGTAATGGAATTATTGAGCGACTTACCCATTTTTTGCCCGTTAATTGTTATCATGTTATTATGAATCCAGTATTTTGCAGGGTCAACACCGTTTGCAACCTGCGACTGGGCAATTTCCGACTCGTGATGAGGAAAAAGCAAATCCATTCCTCCACCATGAATATCAAAGTGGTTACCAAGATATTTACAACTCATTGCAGAACATTCCATGTGCCATCCGGGAAAACCGTCGCTCCAAGGCGAGGGCCACCGCATTATATGTTCAGGCTGGGCTTTTTTCCAAATAGCAAAATCAAAACTGTTCTTTTTTTCATCCTGTCCTTCCAGCTCACGGGTGCTGGAAATTAAATCTTCAATCTTTCTTCCTGATAATTTTCCATAGTGATGTGATTCGTTATATTTTTCTACATCAAAATATAAAGAACCGTTTACCTCATATCCATAGCCGGCATCCATAATTTTTTTTATCATTTCAATTTGCTCTATAATATGCCCTGAAGCGCGTGGTTCAATGCTTGGCTTTTTCACGTTCAGTTGCTCCATATTTGCATGATAGCGGTCGGAATAGTATTGAACCACTTCCATAGGTTCAAGTTTCTCGAGTCTTGCTTTTTTTGCAATCTTATCTTCCCCTTCATCGGCATCAGCTTCCAAATGCCCGACATCAGTAATATTCCGCACATAGCGGACTTTATATCCTAAATGTTGTAAATAACGAAATATCAAATCAAAGGTGATAGCAGGACGGGCATGTCCCAAATGTGCATCACCGTAAACTGTTGGTCCGCAAACATACATTCCGACATAAGGCGGATTCAACGGCTCAAACATCTCTTTTTTCCTAGAAAGCGTATTATAAATTGTTAGTTTATTTTCCATTTTGCAAATTTACAAATTATACAAGAAAAAACCTGATAGTTGTTGAAAAACTATCAGGTCCTTTTTTTTATTTTTCCATGCACTTTGCACCATGCATTTAATGAAATCCTTTGACTTCATTAACAAACTCTATTCAATCACACCCAATTCTTTTCCAACTTTGATAAATGCTGCGATACATTTATCCAAATGTTCTTGTTTATGTCCTGCCGAAAGCTGAACCCTGATTCTTGCCTGGTCTTTCGGAACCACAGGATAATAAAACCCGATAACATAAATTCCTTCTGCTAATAATTTTGAAGCCATCACCTGCGATAATTTAGCATCATACAACATTACTGCACAAATAGCCGATGCTGTTGGTTTTATGTCAAATCCTGCATCTTTCATTTTTCTAATGAAATACTCAGTATTCTTATGTAATTTATCCTGCAATTCAGTGGTTTCTGCCATCATGTCAAACATTGCGATACCTGCATTAGCTACAGCAGGAAGCAGTGAGTTTGAGAAAAGATAAGGACGTGAACGCTGACGAAGCATTTCAATAATTTCTTTTCTACCGGTTGTAAATCCGCCGATTGCACCGCCAAATGCTTTACCAAGAGTTCCGGTAATTATATCAATTTCGCCTCTGATATTAAATAATTCGGTAACTCCGCGTCCTGTTTTTCCGACCACGCCTGCTGAATGAGCTTCATCAACCATAACCAAAGCATCATATTTTTTTGCCAGCTCATTGATTTTGTCCAGCGGAGGAACATTACCGTCCATTGAAAATGCGCCGTCAGTTACAATTATCCTGAAACGTGCTGATTGTGCTTCTTTGAGCTTATCTTCAAGGTCTTCCATGTCTGCATTTTTGTATCTGAATCTTTGTGCTTTACACAATCTTACACCGTCAATAATTGAAGCATGGTTTAAAGAATCGGAAATAATGGCATCTTCGGCGGTTAATAACGGTTCGAATAAACCACCGTTTGCGTCAAAACAAGCAGCATACAAAATAGTGTCTTCTGTTCCGAAAAACTCAGCAATTTTTCTTTCTAAAGTTTTATGCAAATCCTGGGTTCCGCAAATAAACCGTACTGATGACATTCCGTATCCGTGCGTATCCAGTCCTTCTTTTGCTGCTGCAACAAGTTTGGGATGATTTGACAATCCTAAATAATTATTGGCGCAAAAGTTTAAAACGTCTTCTCCTGTGTCAACTTTAATATCTGCACTTTGAGGAGTTACAATAATTCTTTCTTCTTTGAATAAACCAGCTTCTTTAATGCCGGCTAATTCTTTTTGTAGATGTTCTTTTATTTTACCGTACATTTTTATTTTATTTTGTTAATAATGTGAATAATTCATTTGAAAATTTTGTGTGGCAAATATATAATAAATAACGTATTGTTCATTAATTTTTATGAATTTATGCTAAAAAAATATTTCTATTTTTTAAAAAAGTTTACTTTTGCCGCAAGCATTTTGATTAGATAACAAAATAAATATAAATAAAATGAAAAAAATATTAATTATCGGTTCTGTAGGACAAATCGGTTCGGAATTAACTCTTGAATTAAGAAAAATTTATGGCAATGATAATGTGGTTGCAACAGGAAGAAAAACCAAACCTTCTGAAAAACTACTTAATTCGGGTCCCTTTGAATTTTTTGATACTACTGGCAAAGAAAAATTGATAGAAATTTGCAAAAAATATAAAATTGATGCAATTGTTAATATGGCAGCAATTTTATCGGCAACAGGCGAAGAAAAGCCAATGCTTGCATGGCATGTAAATATGAACGGATTAATCAGTGTTCTTGAGGTAGCACGTGAAATGAACATGGAACAGGTTTTGGTGCCGAGCTCAATAGCTGTTTTCGGACCGGAAACCCCTGTTGATAATACTCCGCAGGAAACTATCCTCCGTCCCACTACAATGTATGGCGTTACAAAAGTAGCCGGTGAATTACTAGGTGATTATTATGTGAGGAGGTTCGGATTAGATGTACGCGGATTAAGATACCCCGGCATTATCAGCAACGAAACTTTACCCGGCGGTGGTACTACCGATTATGCAGTTGCAATTTATTATGAAGCAATAAAACATAAAAAATATACCTGCTTTGTGAAAGAAGACACCCGTCTTCCGATGATGTATATGCCCGATTGCTTAAAAGCAACCATTGACCTTATGCAGGCAGATTTTTCAAAATTAAAGCATCATTCTGATTTTAATGTCGGAGCAATGAGTTTTACTGTTGGCGAACTGGCTGATTCAATAAAAAAATATATTCCGGATTTTGAAATTAAATACGAGCCGGATTTCAGGCAGGCAATTGCCGATTCATGGCCAAATTCTGTTGATGACAGTGCTGCCCGTGAAGAATGGGGCTGGAAACCAAGCTACGACCTTGATTCAATGACACAGGATATGCTGAAGGTTATTGGAGAAAAGCATAAAAAGGGGTTGATATAAAAGATTATAATTTTAATTAAAAATTTACCGGCAGTCAGGAAAATCATCTGGCTGCCTTTTTTTTGTATTTTTGTAAAAAACTCCTGTTATGAATATTGCTTCACTGGTTTCGGGTGGCGTTGACAGCTCTGTTACAATTCCTTTATTAAAAGAACAAGGATTTGAACCTGTTATTTTTTATATAAAAATAGGTATGGAAAATGAACCTGGTTATGTTGATTGTCCTGCCGAAGAAGATATTGAGATCACTTCTTATATCGCAAAAAAATACGGATTTAAACTCGAGATAATTTCTTTACAGGAAGAATATTGGGATA
>JADFUO010000099.1 GCA_015222115.1 Bacteroidota bacterium
ACGAAAACAATGCAACAAGAGCAAGAGCAAATATTCTACGGGAATTTCTAACAAACTCCGATAAAAAAAATCCTTTTGACCACAAAGAAATTTATGAAATTATGGATTTGTGTCTTTCGTGCAAAGGATGCAAATCGGAATGTCCTTCAAGCGTTGACATCACAAAATATAAAGCCGAGTTCCTTCAACATTATTATGATTCAAATGGAATTCCTTTGCGCACCAGAGCTATTGCTTATATATCTCAGCTAAATAAATTAGGTTCCTATTTTCCACGAATTTATAACTTAATTATCAAAAATAAATTCACTTCGAGTTTAATGAAAAAAGTTTTGGGTTTTGCCCCGAAAAGAAATATTCCGTTATTATACAAGATAACCTTACGAAAATGGGCAAAAAAACATTTAAATAAAATCCAAACAAACATAAATCCAAAAGGTAAAGTTTATTTATTTGCCGATGAATTTACTAATTATAATGATACTGAAATAGGTATTACCACCATAAAACTTTTAACCAAACTTGGTTACACGGTTGAAATTCCTAAACATTTTGAAAGTGGAAGAACATTTCTATCAAAGGGTTTGCTAAGAAAAGCCTGGAAAATTGCAAATAAAAACATCAGCTTATTAAAAGATATAATTTTAGACGAAACACCATTACTTGGCATTGAACCTTCAGGGATACTTACTTTTCGTGATGAATATACTGAACTTGCTGACAATGATTTAAAAGAAGCAGCTAAAAAATTAGCTAAAAATTCATTTATGATTGATGAATTTATTGTAAATGAAATAAAGAAAGGAAATATTACAAAACAACAATTCACAAAAGAAAACCAATTTATTAAGCTACATGGACATTGTCATCAAAAATCACTTGCTTCAACCGAGTCAACTAAAGAAATGCTTTCGTTTCCTGAAAATTATAAGGTTGAAGAAATCAAATCAGGTTGTTGTGGTATGGCAGGCTCATTTGGCTATGAAAAGGAGCATTATGATTTATCAATACAAATTGGTGAATTAATATTATTTCCTGAAATCAGAAAATCTGCCAAAGAAACCATTATTGCTGCTCCTGGCACCAGTTGCCGTCAACAGATATTTGATGGAACAGGACGAAAAGCCTTGCATCCTGTGGAGGTTTTATACAATGCGTTACTGTAAAAAGTTTTATAACCAGTTAAGGAATAATGGAATACTGAGCTGGGAAATAAAGGAAATAAAGAAATTGGGTAAATAAGGAGAATACCTTTATACCTTTATATCATTGTTTTTTATAATCATAAACTAAAAAAAGTACTCCGGGAATTAAAAACGGCAGGCAATAAATAATTGCTGCTAAAACATTATTTTCCGATAAATACAATAGATATAATCCCATAATTATACTTATAAAAATCAGGATAATTCCGCCTTCTTTTTCCCTGAACCATGCAAAAATATATCCTAAAACTGCAATTCCGAGAAGTGACATTATAGTTATTAGTTGACCGTTTTGTTCCCCTGATAAGCCGGGTATTCCCTCACCTATCATAAATGCAAG
>JADFUO010000100.1 GCA_015222115.1 Bacteroidota bacterium
ATAATCAGGTGAGCCGATTCCTGACAAGGATTGAGATACTGCTTGAGTAAGTGATTCCAAAAACGGCAGTATTGATCACAACAATATTGGCAGTAGCACTCATTTTTTATCTTTAAAACTGTGAAAAAAGATAGTAACATTAAATAACTGTAAAAACTGGATATAATATTAAGCATAAATAATACAATATGACACTATAAATTTGGTGGCTGTTATGGCAAACAATGACCTTAAAACACTATCTGAAATTTTCAATAATCGGATTTTTAGAATTCCAGATTATCAAAGAGGATATGCTTGGGATGAAGAACAACTTGATGACTTTTGGGAAGATTTGTGCTACCTTAAAGATGGAAATTTTCACTATACTGGACTTTTAACAATACAAAAAATCAAGCGAGAGGATATTGAAAAAAACGGTGATAAACATGCACATTGGGAAGGTGATTTTTGGATGTTTGATATGGGCTATAATGCCTATTATGTTATTGATGGTCAACAAAGATTAACAACAATATCAATTTTATTAAAGGTTATTTTTGATGAATACAATGAAGAAAAACTGAATTATGAAGACAAACAAGATTATATTAAAAAATATTTATATAAAAAATCAGGAGAAAATAAATCATTTATTTTTGGTTATGAACAAAATAATCCAAGTGACAATTATTTTAAAACCAAAATACTAGATCAAGATGTATTACTTGCAAAAGAGATTCAAGAAACATTGTACACATGTAATCTACAAAAAGCTAAAAATTATTTTTCTGAAAAATTAAAAAGTTTGCCGAAAGAAGAAATTGTTGACATTTTCAAAAAAATAACAATACAGTTGAAATTCAATGTTTATGAAATTGATGATGAATTTGATGTGTTTGTTACTTTTGAAACGATGAACAATAGAGGTAAACAATTATCAAAACTTGAATTATTAAAGAACAGGTTGATTTATCTAACAACGATTCTACCAGGTGAAAATAATGATAACAACAAATTAAGAAAGGAAATAAATAGCGTATGGAAGACTGTTTACGAGTATTTGGGTAAAAATAAAGACGACCCACTGGATGAAAATGAATTTTTAAGAAACCATTGGATAATGTACTTTGGATTTACAAAGGAAGCAGAAGCTTATTCAAAATTTTTATTTAATACACATTTTACAATAAACAATGTAATTAATGAAAATATTGATTACGATAAAAATAATGGGAAAATTGGTTATCATGATATAGAAAAGTACATAACAAGTATTCATGATAGCATAAAAATGAGGTTTTACATTTCAAATCCTAGCCTTTCTGAATTCAGTTATGAAACAAAAGAATATATCAAAAAATTAAATCGAGTTGGATTTGGTCCATTAAAGCCATTGATAATGTGTGCAATGATAAAATGCTCCAACAAAGAGTTTAGTGAAGAAAAATTGATTGAGTTGCTGAAGGCATCTGAACAATTTTCCTTCTTAGTATTTACATTGACCGGGAGGCCATCAAACACTCATAGAAATAAAATATATCGTATTGCAAATTATTTGCATGATGGAGTATATAAAAGTGATAAATTATGCTCGATTCAAGGGGTAACAAATTATTTAATAAGTCAAAAAGATTCTTGGAATGGATTTGATTTAGACAAATTTCGAACAAAAATAGAATCTTTTTTCAAAAACGAAAAGGGATTTTATGGATGGTATGGGCGCTATTATTTCCTTTATGAATATGAACTATATTTGCAAAAATGTAAAAGTGAAAGCAAAATAATAGTTTCGTGGGAAGAAACTCAAAACCAAAAAACTAAAAACCAAGATAGTATTGAGCACATATATCCACAAAAGGCAGATAAAGAATGTTGGGGAAAAAAATATAATCAATTTGATGAAGCGCAGAGAAAATATCTTTTAAATTC
>JADFUO010000101.1 GCA_015222115.1 Bacteroidota bacterium
TTAATGTTTGGTTATTAATTATTAATGTTTTAATCTGGCTTATCAACAAGAGCCATAGTTTCTTTAATTTTGCAAGGACCAAGATTTTTAATTGTTTCTGTCATATCATCTGCAAGTTCGGCAAATTGCTTACCTTCACTGGCGCTTACCCATTCCAGTTTTAGTCTGTCTTTATTGATTCCCATTTGCTGAATATATTTCTGGAGTAAGTAAAAGCGGCGTAAACATTTGTAATTGCCTTCGTGGTAATGGCAATCGCCGGGATGACATCCACAAATCAATACTCCGTCAGCACCTTCTTTAAATGCTTTAAGTACAAATGTCGGTTCTACTCTTCCTGAACACATCACCCTGATGATTCTGATATTGGGTGCATATTTCATTCTGGATGTGCCGGCTAGATCTGCTCCGGTGTAAGAACACCAGTTACATAAAAATGAAACTATTGTTGGTTCAAAATCCATATTATACCTCCTCTAATGTGATTGACATTAATCCTTCTATTTGTGAAAGAATTTGTTTATCTGTAAAATGCCTGCATCTTATGGCTCCTGTC
Organism: Bacteroidota bacterium; assembly: GCA_015222115.1. Lineage (GTDB taxonomy): Bacteria > Bacteroidota > Bacteroidia > Bacteroidales > JADFUO01 > JADFUO01. The sequence continues at coordinate 557 of JADFUO010000101.1, forward strand.
GGACATGCGGATCCACAGGTACCACAGCCCTTACATAATATTTCGTTAACAATAGACACGTTTTTTTCTTCATCAAAACTAATTGCGGTGTATGGACAAACACAAATACAGGTTTGACAACCGCAACAAACTTCTTCGTTAACAAAGGCAGTTGTAACTTCTACATGAACAAACCCCTGTAAAATAATTGCAAGAATACGTGCTGCAGCAGCTTCAGCTTGTGATACGGAATCAGGTATATCCTTAGGTCCCTGACAGGTTCCGACAATATAAACACCGTCAGTTGTGGTTGCCACCGGGTCAAGTTTCGGATGTTTTTCAATATAGAAATCATTTCCACACATGCTTATACCAACTGCATGAGTAATATTTTTGGCTTCTTCGTGTGCTTCCATACCTGTCATCAGTATTACAAGATCAGCAGGTACTTCAATTGGTTCTCCCGAGAGCTTTTCATTAATTTCAACTATTAAATTGCAATTATCTTTTTTGCCGGCTTCTTTGATTTTTGGAAGTTCATTTTGCTGGTCAAACATCAGGAACATAATGTCTTTGCGTGATGATTGAGTATAAAATTCTTCACATCCTTTTCCAAATGCTCTCATATCGGCATAAACCTGAAAGATATTAGAGTGGGGCAGGGCAGACCTTACCTGATTGGAATATTTTAATGCTGTCATGCAGCAAGTGCGTGAACAATATTCGTGATAATTTTTATTACGACTTCCAACACAGTGAATTATAACAATATTATTAGGTTCTTTGCCTTTTTTTGTTTGAATTTTTCCATGCAATAGCATTTTTTCAAATTCTGATGATGTAATAACGTCAGGAAGTTTTCCATATCCATATTCTTCAATTCCGGATGGGTCAAAAGTTTTTAACCCGGTAGCTACGATAATATTACCGAATTTCAATTCGACTTTTTTATTTTCCTTGTTTTCTAAAACGGTTTCAAAGTTTCCAACATAGCCGAATATTTCTTCAATCTGTGTATTTAAGAATAATTCAATATTCGGATGATTTATTAAACGTTTAATCTTGAAATCTATCATTTGCTGTGCACTATACAGATACGGAAAAGTTAAGTCAACATTGGCAGTATGGCCACCAAGTTTATCGGTTTTTTCAACCAAATAAACTTTATTACCTGAATCGGCAATTAAAAGTGCAGCAGAAATCCCGGAAATTCCCCCACCGATAATTAAAGTTGCAGGGTCAATATCAACCGATCTTTTTTCAAGTGCTTCGTGAAAGCTGACTTTATTTATTGCTCCAGCTATTAAAGATTTTGCTTTACGTGTTGCTTCTTCCCTGTTGGTATGAACCCATGAAACCTGTTCACGGATATTTGCCATTTCAAACATGTAAGGGTTTAATCCAGCATTTTCCAATGCTTTTCTGAAAGTCAGTTCGTGTATTCTTGGAGAACATGCAGCAACAACAATACGATTCAAATTGTGCTCTTTGATGTCATTTATAATCAAATCCTGACCCGGATCAGAACACATATATTTGTAATTTTTTGCAATAATAACATTTGGCAGTTTTTTTATTTCTTCCGAAACGGCTTCAACATCCACCATTAATGCTATGTTATTACCGCACCAACAAACATATACTCCTATTCTTTTTTCTTCCATTTTTACTCTTTTATTATGTTATAATTTACCTTCTCGTTTAAGTGCTGACTTTTTCAAATTTGCAAAATAAATTGCAAATGAACGGTATAAAAAATGCGTCCACTTTCCAAAAGGAACAAGCAATATTCCCCATTGAGCAATAACAATTAAATGTATCATATATAACCATAAATTATTATCGATCAGGTTGGTGTCAACAAATAACCTTACAATAAATGCTGTTAATCCTAATAAAAAAAGCCAGATAACAAATAACCAATCTGAATGGTGAGAAA
>JADFUO010000017.1 GCA_015222115.1 Bacteroidota bacterium
AATAATATTACTTTTTATCATTTCCGGAGTTAAATTTCAATTCCAGAGCATCAAAATATGCTTCACTACCATCAACAGCTTTTAAGCCATTTCCGGAAGTGAGGATAATTAGAATATATTCCGGTGTATTGGAATTGAAATAAGTAAAAGGAGTTGAAAACCTTGTCCATGAGCTTACTTCTGATGAAGGCAATAAAAATTGTGCTGTACCTATCCAATTTTTTTTAGAGTTATTCTCACTTATTGATGCCATACCTGTATGAATAACAACTTGTACTTTTCCATTGTCTCCTTCCTTAGGAAAACATTTATACCATCCGACAATGCTATCCGGTCTGGCAGTAAACGGAGTATTCCACCGGCTATCGGCTGTATCAGTATAAATATATCCTTTTTCACGATCCATTACAGCATGTATTCTGCCATTAGTTGTCAAACCAGGATCCACAGTACCGGCAGCCGATTTATTAATCAACTGCAAGGAATATTTTCCTCTATATGCATCTGTGCTTCTATTCAATACAACAGGAGCAAAATTCCTTATCATAAAATCAGCATCCGATGTTTGTATTGAATTCCAGTCTACAGGTTCATCCACAGAAGCCCCGGCATCTTCCCATAATTCAAATCCTGGATTTTCAATTATATTTTGCCCGAATGAACAATAGATAAATCCCAGGATGATCATAAATAATAAGAGTGATTTTTTCATATCATCAATTTAATTTTTTCATCAATTATTTTCAGGGCTAACTCAATTGTATCCAAATGAGTTCTGAAATTTAAAACAGCAAGACGGATAAAAAATTTGTTATTTATCCGGGTTGAACTTAAAAATATTCTTCCGTCTTTTTGAATCTCATGTATTAGTCTTTCGTTAAATTCATTTGTTTTTCTATTTTCAGGTAGATATCTGAAAATCATAACAGACAGCTCAGGATATGGGCCAACTTCAATATTTTTAATTTTTTGTATTTTTTCGTAAAAATATCTTGTTAACAATATTTTTTCTTCAAGAGCTGCTTTAAAAGGCTTTACCCCAAAAAGCTTTAATGGCAGCCACAATCGCATCCCCCTGAAATGCCTGGTTAATTCGATTGATAGATCGCAAGGGGAATATTCATCAGTAAAATCTTCTGCATCCTGCATATATTTTGCCTGATAATTTTGCGAATCAAATAATTTTTTCTGCTCCTTTATCAATATTGCACCGGTTCCATAAGGCAAGAATAATCCTTTATGGGGGTCAATAATAATAGAATCAGCTTTTTCAGTTCCTTTAAATATATTTTTGCATTCATCAACCAATAGAAAAAACCCTCCATAAGCCGCATCAATATGAAACCAAACATTATATTTTTTAGCAATTTCTCCAATTTCCTCCAAAGGGTCAACTGCACCTACATCAGTAGTGCCGGCAGTAGCATAAATAAAAAATGGGAATAAACCTTCTTTTATATCTTTTTGAATTTGGTTGTCAAGAGCTTGAACATTCATTCTGAAATGTAAATCCATAGGAATTTTCCTGATGACAGCATCACCAAGTCCTGCAATTTTTACAGCCTTATAAACAGAATGATGTGCTTGTTCGGTTATATAAAATACAGCTTTTTGAAAATCTTTTGATTTAAGATTTGCAGAATCTCTTGCTGTAACGATAGCAATCAGATTTGCAATTGAACCTCCTGAAGTTAAGCTACCTCCTGAAGTTTCAGCACGAAATCCAAACATTTCACACATCCACCGTATTAACATATTTTCCATTCTAACTGCTCCGGGCGAAACAAAGAACAATCCGGCATATCTATTTGTTATGTCTGCAAGGTAATCACCTAAAGCAGAAGGGAAGATGCCTCCGCCGGGTATATAGCCCATAAATCTCTGTGATGCAGGATTTATCCCGGGCTTATCTATATGTTGGTTAGTAAGATCCAGTATTTTTTCAATACTTGCCGGTTTATCAGAAATTGGCGAATCATAAATCCCTGCTCCATTATCTTTTGTTGACTGATAAGCTTTTAAGCTACTTAATTTTTCTAAATAATTTTGGCTGTAATTAAATATCTTTTCAAAATATTCTTTTCTTTCTTTTGAAGTTGGTTCAAGTTTTTTTGATTCAACCTCAAGTGATTTTATTTTTTTAATCATGATAATTCATTCCAAAGTAAGAAAATATACTGCCACTGCCACTTATTCTGCTACTGCCGCTGCAACTGCTTCATAATTTATTCCTCTTTATTCACCTCCCATCCGTAGTCAATGTATTCCCAATCGAAATTGTTATTTTTTACCTTGATCAAAACAAATCCCTCTTCAAATCCGCGATGAGGTCCGCGCCACCATTCTGCTGAAACAGCTCCGCCGGTGATAAAATGTGTGCCGTTTACACTAATATCCTCAACAGTATGAAGATGTCCCTGAAGAACAAGTTTAAGGTTGTAATTTTTAAATAAGTCATATACTTCTTTGGCATTAATGATGACTAAGGATGAATCATTAGCAGTTGTGGCGGTTTCGTATATCTGAGAGTAAACTGTAAAGAATGGAATATGAGTGCTTATAACTATTGGGGTTTGTTTATCAAGTCCGGCTATATCCTGTTTTATCCATTCAATTTGCTCATCATCAATTAATCCGATGTAGCTCTCATTGCCTGTATCTTCTACAGAGTTCAGTATCATAAAATGCCAGCCTTTATGATCGAACGAATAATAACTGGAACCGATCCGCTTAACAAACATTTGCTCTCCATATTCAGGGTGGGACTTGTCCACTCCGCTTTCCTGACGGTAAATACCAAATATTTCATGATTGCCCATTGTATTATAAACAGGCATTTTAAAGTATTTTTGAGTTTCCAGATACAAATTGTAAAGCGAGTCGGCACGACTGAAGGGCTCACCAAGGGCATCCATAATGAGGTCACCGCCCGTGATCACAAAATCAGGATGAAGTTGATTTATTTTTTCAATGGCTTTAAGAAAACCCTGTGTTGCATTTCTCTCGGGCTGAAGGTGAATATCAGTCAGAAAGATGAATGTAAATGATGTCTTCTCTTTTTTATCCTGTTCTTGTGGATTGTTCCATGCATGTAATATACCTATCCGACATGCAAGAAAAACCAGTATAACAGCAATACGGAAAATTTTTTTCATGTTTTAATTTGGTTGCTTATTATTTTTTGTAAAAATAAACAAATAAAGTAAATGAATATTTTGTTATCACAGTAATATTTGAAGTATGATTTATTCTCTTTCACAAATAAATAAAATCCGACCTTTGAAAAATTCTGTCAATATTTCCTTAAATTGATTTTATAAAAAGCAAGACTGAGATTTTTTATCTTTCAAAAATATAATGCTTGAGAAAATTCAACCTTTATATTTGAGTCTGGTCTAAAAATCCAGATTACTTTATTAGTAATATTTTATTGGGTTTTGAAAAATTATTATCATATTTTAATTGATAAAAATAAATACCTTGACGTACTTTTCGTCCTGAATTATCCGTTCCATCCCAAACTACCAAATGCTCGCCTGCTGATTGATTATTGTTTATCAAGGTACGTATTTTTTGTCCTGATATGTTGAAAATTACTAATTCCGTTTTGCCGGAATTTATAAGGTAATAAGTTATTTGTGTCTTATTATAAAATGGATTTGGGTAATTTAACAGAAATATAATATTATCTGATAATAATTCATTATCCGGAATGTCAACGTTTACTAATTCAAACTGATAATAATCAACACCTGTGTTACCATCAATGTCCGAACCTGAAACCCTGGCATTATAAATACCGTTTTCAGGAGGAGTAAAAGTTCCTTCCCATTGAGTACCCGAACCTGTCATTTCTACAAAAATCAGAGAATCATCCGGACATTCAATTCCCAGTAATGGAACAGAATTCATTTTTTTATATTTTACTGACTTTGGATGATTACAACCATATTCACCTCTTTCAAAAATAGTATGTATATTCATATATTCATCGACAATACATTTCGGATATCTGATATTTTCGTTGAATAAGAATGGGTTTTCCTGAATAATAGTTAATTCATCATCGCTTAATGATTGTCCGTTCCCATATAAATTACCATTAATTTTCGTATAGTAAGCATAAGTAATTTGTTGACTGCTTTTAGCCCAGATTATATGTATATTATTTTCTTCATCAATATCCATTTGAGGCGACCAAACCTGGTTATTGCTTTGGGTCAGAGAACTTTTATCAATAGATATCGTACCGTCAGGTAATAATTTCATATAAGTAAGTATGTTTGAAGACCCTGTCCATTGTTGCCATATTATATGAACATTATTATTGTTATCACAGCATATCTGGGGCTTATTCAACTGCTGAGAAGTATTTAAGTATAATGAAATCTTGTCGGACCAGGTATCTCCACCATCAACTGAGTAAGCATAAGTAATATCGTGCATATCATTCGACCACACAAGATATATCTTATTATCCGTATCAAGTGCTGTTCTAATCTCGTTGGTCCAGGAATTGGCACCGGTAATAATGGTTTGCCCGTCAATTAGTACTGTTCCGTCAGCATCAATTTTGGTAAACACAATACTACCACTGCCCGAAAATATATATGTTTTATTATTGCTGTCAACCACACCTTCTTTGTCAAATGTGGGTTGCCCGATATAAATATTTTCGGAAGGGTTGTTGATAATTACCGGATTACTTGCCGGACCGTTCCAATTATTAAATTCTTCAAGAACATTACCATTATTATTTAGTTTATACATGTCAAAATTACTACTCGGATTTGAATATTCGTATAATTTGATTGCTGCATAAATATTGTTTTGATTATCTTTTGTCAGACGCGTATTTAACCACCAATAATCGAAGTTGCTGACAGACCAGACATCTTTTTCATCTACCCATCCGGCAAATAAATCTTCATCAGAAATAACATTTATGGTTACATCTCCATTAATAGTATGACTGATAGTAAATGATGGAGCAATAGTATCACGAATCCCAGATGATCTGATATAATCATCTTTAATACAATCAGAATATTCATAATGTCCAATCCTGTTGTTAAAAACAGGGTCGGTTTTTTGTGAAATACTATGAATTGTAATTAAAATGCAAAATAGTAACATTAAATATTTCATTTTTTCCCTTTCTTATTTGATATTATACTGAAACGCATAAACTTTACGATTATAGAATTAAATTATTAAGTGGTTTAATGCAATTTATGTATTAATAATTTTGTATTCTCGTTCAGTAGCAGTTTATAAAAATATTATTTTTTTAATTTGTGAAAAACTATCATTTAATCTTAACCGGCAAAAATAAACTCCCTTTTCAACAGTATTACCAGAGTCATCTTTCCCATCCCATACTACTGAATATTGTCCTTCGACTCCGCTCAGGATGACAGGAAATGTTTTGATTTTTTGACCTTTGGTATTGAAGATTAAAATTTGAGCATTTTCTGTTTCATCCGGTAAAGCAAAAGATATTGTTGTTGATTGTTTAAATGGGTTTGGATAGGCAAATATGGAAAAGAGTTGTTGATACCCATAATTTTTAGTTCCTGTTGTAAAATATGCTTCATCACTGAGCCGTGATTCTGTGCAAGCCTTGATTTCTGCGGTAACACAGTAAAAATCATTCGCTGTTCCGGCTACATCAATATAAGTTGTATCTTCAACTAACTCGGTATTGATTTTTGTGTAAGGGCCTCCTGAAGTATTACTTCTGTAAATATTATAACCGGCAATGTCCGGTTCTGTATTTGTCTTCCAGCTTAGATAAATTGAATTGGTTATAATGTCAGCAGTCAGGTTTTGAGGTTTTGAAGGGTGCATCCATCCGGTATTCCATATATCATGGTAAAAAGTGCCCCAATCTGTTAAATAAGGTTGATACGGTACATCTTCGATTGTCCATAAATTAACTGTTCCATTATTAACTACAAGAGCGATTTCAATATCACCATCTCCATCCACATCACCAACGGCAGCACTGTTTACCATTGCACCGCCACCTGAGGGTATGGGCCAATTTTCAACGATAGAACCATCTCCGTTATATGCATAAAAACTACTTGAATTATCACCGAAAACTATTTCTCTTTCCCCGTCATTATCCAAATCGAAAATTATTGGAGAACACTCCAAATTATATATGTCAACAGGCCATCCTGCAACTGTATCCCCGGTATGATGCCTTTCTAA
>JADFUO010000102.1 GCA_015222115.1 Bacteroidota bacterium
ACCCGTCACTGCTCAGCTTTCCAAAACCTGTAATTTAATAATTCTCGGCGATTGGATAACAAATTTTTCTTATGCTGTCTTTGATGGAAATGAAGTAAAATTAAAGTTCTATAAATCTAACTAAATGTAATAAACGCATTTGCAAGAAAATTCCAAACTGTAACTACTGCTATTGCAAAAACTTTTGACAGGTAAAAATTTAACTTATATTTAGTTATGATTATCCAAAGGATAAGTGTGTTAATACCCAAACCTATCAATGAAATTATAATAAATTCCGAATATTCAACAAATATTTCAGGGTCGGTACTTTTGAAAGTCCATACACGGTTTAAATAATAATTTGAGCTGGCAGCAAGAGTAAAACCAATTGCATTGGAAACATATTTCTGAATTTTAAGGATTTCCTTACAGATATATGTAAATCCGAAATCTACAAATAATCCAGAAAAACCTACAATTCCGAATTTTATGAATTTATATAAAAAAGACAGTGACCAGATGTCAGACATAAAAAAATATTAACATATAACATTTAACGTATAACATTCAATTTCTTAGTCTCTATATTGAGTGGCAGTAGCAAAAAATCCATACTGCAAACTGCCACTGCTACTGCTACTTATTTATAGATTCACCAGCAAAACCTTCTTCTCCCCGTTCCTGATAATATCAACAGTGATAATTTGTCCCGGCTCAAATTTTTTCAGGCGATTCATATAATCATAAATATTTTTAACGGGTTTACCTTCTATAGCAACGATTAAATCACCCTTCAACATTCCTGCACTTTCAGCGGGTTTTCCGGAAGTAACTCCACCCACAGCCAGACCGTTTTCCTGAGCAGATGTAAAATCAGGCATAATTCCCAAAGTAACTTTCAGCTTTTTTCCATATTTTGATTTTTTCTTTTGACCCGCAGCTTTGAATGTAAGCTCATCCGGTCTGTTGATGATATCCAATATCAAATTGTACGAAAAATCAGCAACTAATTTTTGACCTTCAAAATTAATAATTTCAATATCATCAAAAGGAGTATGATAATCGGCGTGAGCACCTGTTGTGATAAAAAACACAGGAATATTTTCAGCATAAAAAGAAGCATGGTCAGAAGGTCCGTATCCTTCCGGAGAATATCTTAGTTTGATTTTACTTCCTTCAGCTAAATTATCTAAGATTGACACTGCTTCGGCTGAGGTACCTGTGCCGCTAACAACAATTGTTTTGGATTCAGGATTTAATCTTCCGATCATATCAAAATTTATCATTGTTTTGATATTTTCAAGGTCTGTCAACGGATTGGCTGTAAAGTATTTTGAACCAAGAAGTCCCATTTCTTCAGCACCAAAAGCCATAACAATTACGCTTCTTTTCAGTTCATTTTTGTGGGCTGCTAATTTTTCGGCAATTTCAATAATACCGGCAACTCCCGAAGCATTGTCATCGGCACCGTTATGTACTGCATTTGTATCCGGCATTCTGGAGCCAGAACCAGGTCCGCCCATACCTAAATGATCATAATGTGCTCCTATTACAATAAATTCATTTTTCAGAACCGGGTCATTGCCCTCAATCATTGCAACAACATTTTGAGTTTGAGCTATTTTCTGCAAAATCTCAGTTGATGCGTCAACTATAACAGGCACTTCAAAACTTGCAGGTATATGACTATTATTTAATTGTCTTTCAAGATTTTCTATAGTCTGATTATTTTGTTCCAATATTTTGTCAGTTATGTTTCTTTTAATATTTATCACAGGCAGACCTGAATTTGATTTTGTTTTATCAAAATACAATGAGACCAGGTTATCTTCTTTATCAATTTCAACACCTGTAACAAACAAAACACCTGCTGCACCTTTATCTCTTGCAGTCAATACTTTGTCGCGGTCATCGGCATAAGGTAAATATTTGTTTTCTTCTTCGTTAATATCAGGTGTGCCTCTTAAAATAATTACCCATTTATCAGATACATCAATGTCTTCATAATCGTTCCATTTGATGCTGTCTTTGTCAATGTCAAATCCATAACCAACAAAAACGACTGGTGCTTTTAGTTCATCATTTTTACTGAACGAATATGGGGAAAAGTCTTCGTTGAGTTTTCCTTCAAACTTTTTAAAAGAAAAAAAGTTGTTATTACCGGTTTTTACTTCTGTAACAACGTTAAAATATTGAAAGCCATCATCTCCAAGTAATTCGGCATCAAAAGTTTTGAATTGGTTTCTAATATAATTTGCTGCATTTTTCCCTCCGGGTGTTCCCGGCTTTCTGCCTTTTAAAGAATCTGAGGCAAGAATGGAAATATGTTCTTTTAATTCATTTACGGTTATTTCAGGATTTTGCTGAATCTGAGCAAATAAACCTGCATTAAAATTTATTAAAATTAGTATTGCTAATTTTTTAAATAATGTTTGTTTCATAAGTATATTAAATAAAATGAAGCTGCGAAGATATTAATAAACCTTATAGATTTATATTGTTATACCGAAAAAAATTGTTTCTATAACAAACTTATATATTAAAAACGTTTCAGGTTGCGGGTTACAGGTTGCAAGGAATTGTAACCTGCAACAATATTTTTCTTTGAATGCAGCTTCATCAATGTTAGGAATTATTTAAGGTAGAAACACTATTTAATCAATGTAAATTTTTTCGTAATAGAATATTTACTTGTAATTAATTTGTAAAAATAAACTCCTGCAGGTAAATCTGAACCATCAAACTCAACTTCATAACTTCCTGAATCACATTCTTCATTAATGATTTTTCTTATTTCATTTCCCTGAACGTCAAATATGCTTAATGTTACAAAACATGGTTCCTGTATATTAAACCTGATATTTGTTGATTGGCTGAACGGGTTAGGATAATTTTGAGAAAGTGAAAAAGTTGAGGATTCAGCGGGTTTTTCAATTGATGTAAAAACAAACGGTGTGAATTGCAATCCGTCAATCCATAATTCAAAGCCTACATCCCATGTATCGGCATGAAATTCAAAATAACTGATACTATCTAACGAAATATTGCCAAATGAAGTTCTTGACCATAAAGAATTGCCTGCTATCGGAATTGAATAATTTTTCCAGCTTCCGATTGTTGGATTTAAAATTGAAGATGCCGAGGTTGTATATTTATAATAGGCGCCACAGTCATTTCCTAAAATAATATGGCAAAACTGAAACCCATAGGGGGAATAATTTTCTGATTTTAACCAAATATTTATAGAATCGTTTTCCGTAAAACTCCATGAGGCAATGGAATCGCCGCCGGGTCTATAAGTTGCGGCAATATCCCAGCCATTAGGAGTAGAAATATGCACAGATGCATAGCCAACCTTTTTATCGGTAGAGTCCCATTCAATAATTGTTGGCTCATGCAAGCCATACCACCAACACGATTCAGGATAAGCATACCATACAGCCGGAGGTTCCGACAGGTCGTCAGGAGGGGTTTTCTGAAACACCGGTTCATCACCGGGAATATAAGGATGCCAGATAACTTCACCTTTTGCCGGATTATCATTTACATCATAAATATTGCATGCAATTATATCTTCATCATTTACCATAAAGTTATTGTCAATAGCCCAAATATCGTATTGGGAATTATTTTCAATATGGTAAAAGATACTTCTCTCAAAAAGGTTGCCGGTTATTGAATCATCTGTTGATAATCCTTCAAGGTATATCCCGTTTCTGTTACATATAAATTGATTATTCCTTACAACCAAGTGCTCGGTTTCTTTTGCCGAGATTGCAACAGTGTTACCTTCAATAATATTATCATATATAAAATAATCATGTGAAAATTGATTTTGATAAGGTGGTATCCCATCACCTTCCCACAGCTCAAAACCATTAGGATTTTCATTTATAGTATTATTCGTAAATGTATTATTAAAGCCCCTGTCAATTGCAATACCTGAATATTGATTGCCAATTATTTCGTTGCTGTCAACTATGGAGTTAAAGGAATATCCCAGCCAGAAGCCATAATGACTGTAATTGCAAAGATTGTTTTTATAAACATTTCCATCGGCAAATGTAGCTTCAATGGCATTGTGAGGTGAGTAAGAACAATCGTTATAAGCAAAGTAATTATTGTTAGGAATTGTTGAATAATTATATTGACCTAAAAATATCCCGTCACCAGAATATGTTAAATCATTATGTTCCACACGGTTTTCATTTGAAACTATCAGCAAAATTGCGGCACAATCGCTTGGGTCGGTCAGGCGGTTGACATGAGAGCAATCATTGTGATGAATATTACAACTGTCAGTAAAATTCATCCTGACACCAAATCCGGTGTTCCAGTTCAAAACATTATCATGTATATGTATGCTGTCGCATTCATACATTGCTATTCCGTCGTTTTGCTGAGTCATTAAATTCGAAAATAGCTCAGAAACTCTGCTTTGGTGCATTAAAACGCCACCTCCTAATGCCTGGTTAACACCGGTCCAGATAGAAATCCATCCGGTAGTATCCTTTTGGTTGTATGAAAAGTTATTATCATTAATTATAATATTATGTGAGTTTTTAACTACTGTAGCATAATAATAATTAAAAACAGCATCAAAGTTTTTGATTATAATATTATTTGAGTTCTCAATATAAACCATATAACCGAAGTAGTTCTCACCTTCAACCGTAACACTGTCGCCGTCAATAATAATATTTTCTTTTCCTACAATCTGAATTACACCATCTTCATCAAAATCGCTGAATGTATAATCGTCCGCAGCTATTTTTATCCATGAGTTGCTTGGAATTTCCCAGTTATCCTGTAATGGCAGGTATTGCTGAGAAAAAGTAAGATTTGCAAAGAATAACAAAGCAAAAATTTGTAGTATATAATTTTTCATAATGCCTCCTTTTTATTAATTTTTTTATCAAAATTAATAAAAATTTTCACATTCAGATTACAGAATTAACTGGTTAGCGGTCATAAATTTCTATAAACATTCCATTTCTATAATATCTTCAGTAAGACTTATTTTCAACTTTCTTACAATATCACTGATAGAGAAATGGAATGTTTTAATATAAATTAAAAAAGCTCCCAATTTTGGGAGCTTTAAAAATATATTATGTAACTAAAGATTAGTTTACAATCATTTTCTTTGTAACTGCATCTTCACCTGCAAATACTGTGTAGAAATAAACACCTGAACTTAAATTGCTTGCATCAATAGTTAAGGTA
>JADFUO010000018.1 GCA_015222115.1 Bacteroidota bacterium
TAACATATTCGCTACAGTAGCTAAAGTCTGCTTTGCTGCTATAATCAAGCAATGAAAAGCCAATTGAGGGAATTCCGTCAATACAAGCTTCCAATACGGCAGCCATTGTTCCTGAATAAATTACATTTATTGATGCATTTGATCCGTGATTAATACCCGAAACCAACAAATCGGGTTTATGTCTGAGAACAATTTGTTCGCCAAGCTTAACACAATCCACCGGTGTTCCGTTGCAGGAATATTCTTCATAATCTTTTTCTTTAACAATCTCTTCAACCCTTAAAGGTGACCTGACTGTAATTGAATGAGCAATACCCGACATAGTGCTTTGAGGCGCCACAACAACCACCTTTCCAATGGTTCGCATTATATTGATTAAATGTCTGAGACCCGGAGCATTTATTCCGTCATCATTTGTTACTAAAATTACCGGTTTATTCATTTATAAAAATAGTTAAAATTTTGGAGCAATGCAAAAGTATAAATAATTACTTAATAAGACAATTATTAAAAGAAAATCTAAACTTAAAACCAACAGCTTAAAAGGTTTATGAGTAAAGGTCAGGAGGTTGGTTTGGGATAAAGGTTAGGTTTTTTGAAAAACTTGAAAACTAACTAAAATTTCAGCAACTCCTCATATAATCTTTGCACAGGCAACCCCATAACATTATAAAACGAACCTTCAATCTTATCAATACCGATATATCCAATCCATTCCTGTATGCCGTAAGCTCCTGCTTTATCATAAGGTTTGTATTTTTCAATATAATAGTGAATCTCCTCTAAACTTAATTGCTTAAAATGCACTTTGGTTTTTGCATAAAAAGATGTGGTTTTATTTTTTGCTCTCAGGCAAACACCTGTAATAACTGCATGTTCTTTACCCGATAGCTGTTTCAGGATATTAACTGCATCATCATAATCAACGGGTTTGCCCAAAATCTTATTTTCAAGGCAAACAATAGTATCGGCAGTTATAATAATAGTATTATCAGTTAATTCATTATCTTGAAATGCTTTGGCTTTCTGTTCACACAGATAAACAGCAACTTGTTCAGGAGTGAGGTATTCAGGATAGGTTTCATTAATTTCTTTAATAATAACTTTAATATCCAAGCCCAATTCTTTTAAAAGATATTGTCTGCGTGGAGATTTGGAAGCAAGTATAATTTGCTTATTATTTAGATTTTCAGGATACATAAATTTAAAAACTAATACATATAAGCTGCATGGACAATATCCCTGCTAACATAATAATTTTTGATAAATTACCTGAAAAACGGTAATTGTCTTTATTTTTTGATCTAATAACATTTATTAATAAATATATAAAAAGGGGCTGTATGACTATCAGCAAATACCAGAAAATAATCGTAAAATTTTTTATAAAGAGTTGATATTGACTATACGCCATTATCAGAATACAAATTATAATTAATGAAGTTGTTATGTATTTTGTCGCCCTGATACCGAATACAACAGCTAATGTCCTGCAGCCGAATTTTGAATCCCCTTCAATGTCCTGGATGTCCTTTATCATTTCACGGATTAATGTTACCATAAAAGCAAACAAACTGTAACTCCATATTATTATATTAATAATTTTAATACTGCGATAAGCATCAATAAAATCTATTGGCGACAGTCGTAATGAGAAAAATTCAAAAATCCAGACTATCAATAAAACTAAAGCAGATAAAATTGCAACAACCAGATTGCCCCAAAATATTTGGCGTTTATATTTTGCAGAATAATACCAAAGCATAATTGCTATCATCACAAAAATAAATCCCAACTGAAAAGCATTTACTTTGATTGCAAGATAAAATCCAATTATAAAAGCAATGCCGTTTAAAATTGCATAAATTGATTTAGCTGTTCCTATTGATACCTTTTTACCGACAATTAATTTATCGGGTTTGTTATATGCATCAATTTGTATGTCAAAATAATCGTTAATAATATACCCTGCTGCTGCTATTAATATTGTTGAAAAAACCAGCAAAGTAAAATCCAGTTCACTGAATGTAAGATTTACTCCATGAAATTGCAAAACAGGTTTAAGTATACAAAAACGAATTAAGTATTGTGTTAAAATAATTATTGCGAGGTTAGGAATTCGCAGGAGTTTTATATATGGCGATATTGTGAAAGTCATAAATTTAAGAGTTCATAATTCTAATTAATATTTATACGATAATTAAACATATAACAATAAAAATAATACTGTCATGTCAAGGCTAAGGCTAAGGATTTGTTTGGTACTAATATTATACATCGAACGGGGTAAAATCCATACGGACAAGTTTGGACTTTTTTATTCAGTCTTCAGTCTCCAGTCTTCAGTCTCCAGTCAATGAACTCCAGACTGCCGACTGTGGACTGTGGACTGCCAACGACTGAAAGGAGTCCGTATGGAGCCTCAGCCTTTTTTGATACCGTCATTTTATACTTAACTTGACCACTACCATTTATAAGCATCATCATTCATCCATTTACCCTGAACTTTAAGCACCTGTTCTATTATATCCCTCACACATCCTTCGCCGCCTTTAAAATGCGAAATATATTTTGAAACCGATTTAACTTCTTCAGAAGCATCAGCAGGGCAGGTAGGCACACCGGCTTCAAGCATAATTTCATAATCGGGAATATCGTCGCCCATGTACATTACATTTTCGGGATTAATATTATTATCTGCTAAATAATCCCTGAATATCTGTGCTTTATTATCAACCCCCATAAATACATCCGAAACTTTCAAAGCAGCAAATCTGTTATACATTGAATCGGATTTTCCGCCGGAGATAATAGCTATCCTGTAACCTTTTTTAACAGCAAGTTGAACGGCGTATCCATCTTTAACATTTGCTGTTCGTAAGGGTTCGCCTTTGTGCAGCAATATAACCGTTCCATCGGTAAATACACCATCATAATCAAAAACAAAAGTGTTAACGTTTTTTAAAAGCTCTTTATAATTTGTCATTTATTATTCTGTTTGATTTTTATGTTTAATAATATTTTCTGTAATCAATTTATAAATTTCCATGTATTCCTTATCATTAACAAGCATATTTAAATGCTTTGCAATTGTTTCATGGTCATCACGCTTTGCAGGACCTGTCTGGACTTTATGTGGCTTTTCATCTGCAATTTTTTTTACCGTTTCATGTATTAACGGCTTTACCATATCAAAAGGAATATCATATTTATTTAGAATTTCTTCGGCAATTACAAACATGTGATTTGTAAAATTACAGGAGAAAACCGCAGCAAGATGTATTGCCACCCTTTGTTCCGAATTAATATTTTTAACATTTTTTGAGATAGTCTTTGCCAGAGATGTAAGCAATTTTAAATTTCTATCGGAATTGGCTTCAAGGCAAACTGGAATATTTTCAAAATCCAGTTTTTTATGTTTGGAAAATGTTTGCAAAGGATAAAATACACCATAATTTGATGAAGAATTTTTCAAAATATCTATTGGTGTTGAGCCGGAAGTATGAACAATTAATTTATCACCAATATTAATTTTTTTTATAATATCTTTTAATGCTGAATCAACAACTGATAAAAAATAAATATCACCCTCCATATTCAAATTGCTGAGGTTTGAAGTATATGATGATCTGACTTTATCAGCAAGTGCTTTAGCCAAATGATTGGTTCTTCCGTAAATCTGAATAATATCAAAACCGGCTTTTCTTAAAGCTTGTGCCAGATTAGTTGCTACATTTCCGGCACCTATAATTACAATTTTTTTAATTTCAGATTCAGGCATCTTTCCAATATATGTTTCAAGTTTCACGTCAAACATCAAACGTCAAACGTCAAACTTATAAAATATATAGTTATAAATCAGGAATCATTAAAATATTTTCCTGATTTCGTTTTTAACAAACTCAATCGCAGTATCAACTGTAGATTGTTTCTTTTCCAGCGATATTTCAAAAATAATTTTTGCAAGGTCAGTACCTGTTGCTTTATCATCCACTTTAGTTGCAGCTGTATTAATAAGTTTTATCATTTCTTCTTTGGCATTTTTAACCAGTTCCCATGCCTGAGAAGAAATATATAGCTGCTGTGATAAATTATGCTCAAACTCTTCCCTGATAGTTTTTATCAAAGCGGTTTGTAACTGAAAGGCTGTCATATCGGGTTGATTAATTCTAAGAACAATACTTCCCGGCAAAATCCTTTCAAGTAATAAAACTATTCGTTCGTATGCTTGCAAACGAATCGGAGTAACTATTTTCTGGCTTGCAAGTTTCATCTCATCTGAGAATCTTTCCCTGTTGTTTTTAAAAAACTCTCTTAACATAAAATAAACTGCAACAAGCAAAACCAAGGATGGTAAAACGTACTTTAAAATTTCTAAAAATTCGGTCATTTGTTTTATATTTTAGATTCCCCAAAAAAAATCGCAATTTACAAATTTAATTCATTTGAATTATTATGATTACAAATTTCAGGATATTAATTTTATATATTTGCAAGTCAATTTAATAAATTCTAAACATATTTTATAATGAAAAATAATAATTTATCAGACAGGGTCAATAATTTATCAGAATCTGCAACTCTGGAAATGACCCGATTAAGCAGAAATTTAAAAGCAGAAGGACACGATGTAATAACATTAAGTATAGGCGAGCCCGACTTCAACACACCGGAACATATAAAAGAAGCAGCAAAAAAAGCGATAAATGACAATCACACTCATTATACGCCGGTTTCAGGTTTTCCCGAACTGCGTAAAGCCATAGCCAGCAAACTAAAAAGAGACTGTAACCTTGACTATGAACCGGATCAGATAGTTGTTTCCAACGGTGCAAAACAATCTATTGCCAATGTAATACTTTGCATTGTAAACCCGGTCAACGAAGTGATAGTTCCTTCTCCTTACTGGGTTTCATACCCCGAAATCGTAAAACTTGCTGAAGGAAAAATGGTTGAAATACCAACAACTATTGAAACTGATTTTAAAGTCACTCCCGAACAAGTTGAAAAAGCAATCACTGAAAAAACTAAAGCATTTATTTTCAGTTCACCGTGTAATCCCACAGGCAGTGTTTATTCAAAAGATGAATTAAAAGCAATTGCTGAAGTAATCAGCAAGCATAAAAACATATTTATTATTTCCGATGAAATTTATGAATATATCAATTTTAAAGGCACACATGAAAGCATTGCCCAGTTTGATTTTATTAAAGACCAGGTAATTATTGTTAATGGTGTTTCTAAAGGTTATGCAATGACAGGCTGGAGGATCGGGTATATTGCAGCTCCGAAATTCATTGCCAAAGCATGTGATACCTTGCAGGGACAATATACTTCGGGTGCATCATCAATCTCTCAGCTTGCAGCACTAAAAGCCATAGACACAAATCCTTCTGATTCAGAAGACCTAAAAAAAATGCTTAATGCTTTTAACGAAAGAAGAAATTTAATTCTAAAACTTTTAAAAGAAATACCGGGTATTAAGGCAAATATCCCTGACGGTGCTTTTTATGTATTCCCTGACATAAGTGATTATTTCGGCAAATCCGATGGGGAAAAAACAATAAATAACAGCAAAGATTTTTGCATGTATATTTTAGAAAAAGTATATGTTGCCCTTGTTCCGGGTGGTGCTTTCGGTAACCCTGATTGTGTCAGGATTTCTTATGCTACTTCAAAAGAACAAATAATTGAAGCTATAAGCAGGATTAAAAAAGCACTTGCTGAGTTGAAATGATTCTTTATATATTTTAATAAGTTGGATTTTATCATGTTTATTTGCACTCTGCTTCCCACTATTTATACCATTATGTATACTTTTTTACAAGGAGATTATCCTATAAGTTTTTTTTAAGATATTATTAACTTTTTTCAAATAATTATTTATGTTTTACATAGAGATATTTGAACAGCCGGTAAGCGGTTTGAAACCGCTAACCAGTACCGTTGTTACATAATTAAAAACGAAAAATAAACTAAGTAAAATTCCTCAATATCCTCTCTCTATCCTCATTCTCTTTATCATTTTTATGATAGAGTTCAATAAAAACAATTCGTTTTTCTTCTTCAAGAAAGGCATAAATCAATCGTAAACCTGAGTTTACTCCTTTTCCTTTCAGGCTTTTACAAGATATTTTCTTTACTTTTATTACACATGTTTCCAATCCCAAACCA
>JADFUO010000103.1 GCA_015222115.1 Bacteroidota bacterium
GATAAGGGCTCATGGCGAACCTCCTGAAACTTACGAGATTGCTAAAAAAAATAATATTAAATTGATTAATACCTCGTGTGTGGTTGTTAAAAGACTTCAAGATAAAATAAAAGATAATTTTGAGAAAATGCAAATTGCAGGAGGGCAGATAGTAATTTACGGAAAAAAAGACCATCCTGAAGTTATCGGACTGGCAGGACAAACAGAATATAAAGCCATTATTGTTGAATCAATTGAAAACATTGATAAAATTGATTTTACAAAACCTGTAAGACTTTATGCCCAAACAACAAAAAGTGTTATGGAGTTTAAAAAAATCAGCAGTAATATTCAAAATCGCATGAAATCGGCAAATGATGGAAAACAGATTGATTTTATAACTGTTGACTCAATTTGCAGGCAAGTTGCCAACCGGGCTCCCAAGCTAAAAGAATTTTCGCAAAATAATGATGTGATAATATTTGTCAGCGATAAAAAAAGCTCTAATGGAGAATTTCTTTATAAAGTTTGCAAAGAGGCAAATCCGAATTCGTATTTTGTATCGGAAGTTAGTGATATAAAAAAAGAATGGTTTGAAGATTTTAATACAGTTGGAGTTTGCGGTGCAACATCAACACCGCTTTGGCTAATGGAAGAAATATCAAAATGTTTTTACAGAAACTTAGTTTAATAAATTTTAAAAATTACTCCGAAGCAGAATTTAGTTTTTCTGAAAAAATAAATTGTTTTATCGGGGATAATGGCGCAGGAAAAACAAATATTCTTGATGCCATTTATTATTTATCATTCTGTAAAAGCTATTTTAATCCCATTGATACACAAAACATTTTGTTTCATCAGCCGTTTTTTGCAATCCATGGAAATTATGTCAGGAACGGTGAAAAAAAAGATTTAATCACTTGCATTCAAAAGCACAACTCACGAAAGCAGTTTAAACTGAATAAAAAAGAATACAGCCGTCTTGCCGACCATATCGGACAATTTCCTTTGGTAATGATTTCGCCTTACGACCGTGATTTGATTAATGACGGCAGCGAAATACGTAGAAAATATATTGACGGTGTAATTTCACAATTTGATAAATTCTATTTAGATGACCTTTTAAATTATAACAAAGCCCTTGCTCAACGAAATGCCTTGTTGAAAAAATTTGCTGAAAACCGCTATTTTGATAATGCTGTTCTTGATATTTGGAATGAGCAAATGATAAAATTAGGAAACAGGATACATGAAAAACGAAAAAACTTTTTAACAGAATTTGCTCCGATTTTTCAGCATTATTTTGAGTTCATATCTTTAGGGAAAGAAGTGGTTACAATTTCCTATGAATCGCAATTAACAAATAAAAATTTTGAAAAATTACTGAATGAATCGCTGGAAAAGGACAGGATGTTCAGGTATTCAACAGTAGGGATTCATAAAGATGATCTGGATTTTAAGATTTTAGGCTATCCTATAAAAAAATTCGGTTCTCAGGGGCAGCAAAAATCTTTTGTAATCGCAATAAAACTGGCTCAATTTGAATATACAAAAAATATCAAGGGATTTAAACCTGTTTTATTGTTTGATGATATTTTTGATAAACTTGATGACTCAAGAGTGGAGCAGTTGATTAAATTGGTAAGCGAGAACAATTTCGGACAAGTTTTTATTACCGACACTCAACATCAACGGATTGATAGGGTTTTTAATACAATTAAAATTGACCATAAGATTTTTGAAATTAAAGAAGGCAAAGCTCTTGAAATAACATAATAACAATGAAAAAATCAAACGACCAAACCTTAAAAGAAGTTATTAATGAATTGCTTGAAGCGTATAAATTAGGTGATAAATTAAAAGAGGTGCGTTTGATTGATTCATGGGAAAAAGTTGTAGGCAAGTTAATAAACAAGCATACTAAAAATTTATATATTAAAAAGAAGGTGTTGTTTGTTAAACTTGATTCTGCGGCTTTGCGAAATGAACTCTCGTATGCAAGGCAAAAAATCATTAAGGCATTAAATAAGGAAGCTAAAGAAGAAGTGATTGATGATATTGTTTTTACATAGTACTTGCCAGAAAACGCCAATTTCTACTAGGTTATTTGTTTAAGATAAGGTTTTTTTAACAACAAGCTTATTTGGGCTCTATGTTATTTGTAATGGGTATTTATAAAATGCCAACTCATTATAAGAATTAAACATTCAACACTCAACATACAATATTCAACGACCAAAGGGAGTCCGTATGAAGCGAAGCAAATCCGTATGGATGGATTTTCATTATTTCTACATATTTGACTTCGCAGTTTCAATACTTTTATAAATTTTTACTTGTTTATTGATTATTGTGTGTTGCTTATTGAGTGTTTTTTTTCTAAATAACATTAATAATTATTTAAACTATCGGACTTTATAGACCAACATTAATTATTTATTGATTAAAACCTCGTAATTTTATAGCAGTAATAACTTTTTTAGTTGATAGAGGAAATTCGCTTTTCATCATCCAATCGAAATATGAAGGCTCTTTTGCAAAAATTTCTTCAACGGATTTTCCTTTATGTTTTCCAAAATTAAACACTTCAATTTTCTTATTATTATAAACAATATGCCCAATCAAATCCACACTTCTTGAATTATATGAGAAATCATGTAAAGCCTGAACATCGTTGACTATAGGGGTAGAGATTTTTCCGAAATTATCTTTAAATTCCACACCATGGTATTTATCCAACTGGGCTTTTAATATTTCGTAAGTTGCCAGGGTGTCGGCTTCGGCACTGTGTGCATTTACCAGTTCTTTACTGCAATAAAATTTATATGCAGCAGTTAGATTGCGGGGTTCCATTTTATGAAAAATGTTTTGAACATCAACAAGTCTTCTGCCTTTCAGTTCAAAGTCAATGCCGGCTCTAAGAAATTCTTCAACCAGCAAAGGGATGTCAAATTTATTGGAATTATATCCGCCAAGGTCGCAATTGGCAAGAAATTGATTCAATTCATTTGCAAATTCGGCGAATGTCGGTTCGTTTTTAACGTCTTCATTAGTGATGCCGTGTATTGAAGTTGCTTCTGACGAAATTGGAATTGTCGGATTTATACGTTGTGTTTTGATTTTTGATGTGCCGTCAGTAGAAATTCTTACGATACTTATTTCAA
The DNA here is from genome assembly GCA_015222115.1 of Bacteroidota bacterium. Classification (GTDB taxonomy): domain Bacteria; phylum Bacteroidota; class Bacteroidia; order Bacteroidales; family JADFUO01; genus JADFUO01. Next base: position 3,144 of record JADFUO010000103.1, read on the forward strand.
CAACTCTGTCGGTGGCTACTTTTAAGCCAGTTGTTTCAATATCCAAAACTGCAAGAGGGCGTGTTAGCTTTAATTCCATAATAATTGATTTTTTAATAAAGTACTTAATTTAAATTAGAAAGAGGATATGTTAACCAGCTTATCAAAAATAATACTCCAAAAAGAAATACGAATGCAAGTACTATACCGGATATAACAGATATGATAAATGCATAAACCCGGTCAATTCGTCTTTTTAATCTTGAGTATATGAATAATGCTATTGATGTAAAACCAATTAAAAAAATCCCCTTTTCGATTAATGATGCTGTTTTAAAAATTCCTTGAAGCCCTTGATGTCCTTCATCAATTGTGTGAAGGATAACAATAAATGAAATTCCAATTACAATTAAAAAGAAGAAAATAGCTTTATTCTTGAAAGTTGCTTTTAAATTTATTGTTTTCATATAAGTTATTAAATTGAATAAATCATCTCCTTCCCAAATTCTTAAAACCTCTGAAAATAATATTTAAATCATTATAAATTTTATAATCGCGGGCATATATCAGATTAAGCTTTTCAATTGTATCTTTATTTATCTTTTTTGTTCTGAAAGCATCGGTAGGATTAAGAATCCCTTTCTTGATTTCAGGTAATTTATCAATTGATACGTCATCATAGTGGTAGTATCCGACTATGGATTTTTTTCCGAATAAGACTAAAAAGATATTTTTAAAATAACTCAAGGGTGATTTAACAATAAAAATTCCAACCGGGAAAAATACAAATAAAATTAAACTTGTGATAATATCAAGAAACCTCTTGTTTCGTTTATTATATATTTTGTCGATTGAATTTATGTTTATGATATACAGGTCGCCGGATGTGTTTATTGAATTGCTTCCGATTATTGAAAGACTGTCTTCAGGAGCAATTTTATAATCAACCTGCGAATAATGCAGTTCCGACATTTTATCAATAATTTTTTGATGTGTAATATCTTTTGAACAAAAAATTACTTCGTTAATTCTGAAAATTGTAATAATATCTTTTATCTGGTTAATATTACCTATAAAATCGTTGCTTTTCGTTTGTTTTTCAGATGGATTAACAAGTCCGATAAACGCGGGTTTTAAATGAGTTTTTTGTATAAGTTTTGAAACCCTTTGCGACTCTTCTTTATTTCCAATTATTATGAAACGTCTGTTTTTATCAGTTCCAATTTCAATATTTTTCAGTTTTAAAAGATGAAAAAATAGCCGAATACCAGATAACGAAATAATTCCCCAAGTGGCTCCTAATAAAATTATAGCTCTTGAAAAACGCCATGATTCGCTCAACAATGCATAAGCAACAAGTATTATAACCGTTCCGACAACCATACCCTGAAAAATTTTATGAATCTTTAGCGGACGGTCATAACCTCCGCTCAGATAAATTGAGAACAGCCATATAAGGATATAAGCCGGTACAATAAAAGCAATAAATTCAAAAGGGTAATGACCTCCGTTTGGGAATATTACATTCTGTTCCCAGTAAGTTTTTATAAAATATATGCCGATAAAAAGTAAAACAGCATCAGTAAGTGGCAAAAATGCTTTTGAAAAAAACCTGCTCGCAATTGCAAAGAATGCACGAAGGTAAATTGCAATATTTATCAGAAAAGAAAATATACGTGCATTTTTGGGAGAGAAATGCTTTTTAGCAAAAATCACCATCGCATTATAAAACATGAACACATAATTTATACTGCTTTTTTTTGTGCATTCGCCTTTGTAGTGGATAATGCGTGTTTCGGGGTAATAGTAGTTTTTATATCCGGCTTTTATGATGCGGTATGAGATGTCAATATCTTCGCCGTACATAAAAAATGCTTCATCCAAAAGTCCGATTTTTTCAAGGACCTTTTTTCTTAGCATCATATAGGCGCCGGCAAGAACATCTACTTCATGAATTTCATCTTTATCAAGGTATCCGAGATGATATTTCCCAAAGGTTTTTGATCCTGGAAAAATCGCCGAAAGACCGAAAATCTTATAAAAAGCAGTTACAGGCGAGGGAAAGCCACGTTTTGATTCGGGAAGGAATTTGCCTTTTCCATCAATCATTTTAACACCCAGTCCACCTGCCTCAGGGTGTTCATCCATAAATGAAATGGATTTTTTAAAAGTATCGTCCTCAACAACAGTGTCAGGGTTTAGAAGTAAAATATATTCTCCCTTGGCTTTTTTAATTGCCTGATTATTAGCTTTTGAAAAGCCTATGTTTTCATTATTGGCAATTACTGTTACTTCAGGGAATTTTTCCCTTGTCATTTTTACAGACCCGTCAACTGAATTGTTGTCAACAACAAATATTTCAGATTCAATACCCTTGCATGCTTTCCTGACAGAATACAGGCACTGCTCAAGAAAATACTTAATGTTATAATTTACTATTATGACGGATAGTTTCATTAGCAAGAGAAATCAATATGTTAAAATTTGAATTTTTAATATACTATATTAATAACAATCTAATAGAATAATTTAATGATTTTACCCTTAAGTGATGCCTTCGTATGAATATTTCTCTTATCCGTGAAAAGCCAAAAGTGGTACCCCTGCTTCAAATAAATGTTTTTTTGTTACAATATTTTTAAATAATTTTTGAAATATGTTTCGCTTTTGTGAGAGAAAGGCAATTATATTAATTTGATTATTTATAACATAATTTTCAATTTCAGTTGCAACTTTATCGCAATCAATTATTTCAAAATGAATAATTCCATTTTTATTTTCTTCTGCAAAAATTCTTTTCATGTTAGCCATCATTTCGTTATCAACTGTTCTGTCATCATCTAAATTCAAGTGAACGCAGTTAATTTTTATATCAAAAGAAGAAAACATTTTAAGTAATTTCTTGATAATATCACTGTCCGATTCATTAAATTCAGTGGCATACATAATCTTATTAATTCCTGAATAGCTGTAAGTTTCAGGTATTGCCAAAACCGGGACTTTTGCATTGTTCATTACTTTTTTAGAAACACTCCCCATTAAAATTCCTTTGTTTCCTTTACCACTTGAGCCCATGATAATAATATCCGGCTTGTATTCGTCGCAAAGTGAAACGATTTCGTTTTCCGGGTCACCACCAACAAGTGTATAAACTATTTTAACATCTTTAATTTTTTCGTGTTTTACCTGGTCAATCAATTTTGATTGCAGTTCTTGTATATCAAGTTTTGCTCGTTTTTCAATGTCAATCAATAATTGCTCGTTCATCATGGTGTTAGTATCAATGCCCGTAGGAAAACTACTGTCTGATACAATTACCTGGTCAAAATACGAATGAAAAAGGCGAATTTCGGAATTAAACCTTTTAGCAATTTCCAATGCATACTGACAGGTTTTATCAGTATGTTCGGAAAAATCAACAGGGACTAATATTTTTTCCATTTTTAAATAAAATTATTTATAAATACTGTTTTTACAAAAATAATTATTTTTTTAAATAAAGCAACAGTCCTATAAGCGGGATTCTGTTTCCGGTATCAGCCGGAATTCTATCATTTCTCTGGTCCTGTCGTCACCGGCAGGATCTAACGGCTTACCCTTCGGGATCGGGCGAGCAACCCTCAAACCCCGGTATATTTAGCCTTTCAACCCATAAGGTTTACCCCCGCATTAAGTCACCTTAATGTGGCGTGAGCTCTTACCTCGCGTTTTCATCATTGCCGTCTCCTGTAAAAAGGAGCTTAGGCTGTTATTTTCTGTGGCACTTGCTGTCTCCGAAAAATATCGGAGCCTTCCCGTTAGGAAGTATGGTGCTCTGTGTTGTCCCGACTTTCCTCCCCGATTCGTAAAACGTATCGTGGCGATAGAACGGGCTGTTGCTTATTTTGCAAAGATAATAAATTTTTTAGCTATATCAATGAAAATCGTTAGTTTTGTGTTTTACAAAAATTATTGTTACGAATTGAGAATTAAGAATTAAGAATTAAATACCTTAAAGACGTATCTTTTACATAAAAGGAGTGCATTTGATACATCCTGCAAAGTTCAACAAGTTCGTATGATAACTTGCAACACGTGACACGAAACCCGAAACCCGCAACTGCTTAATAAATATCCATTAAAGATAGTTTTAGTTTAAAATTTAATATGAAAGATTTAAGCGTAGGAAGAGAAAGCAAATTAATTTTCAGGTTTGCAATGCCTATGCTTTTGGGTAATGTTTTTCAGCAATTATACAATATAATTGATAGCATAATTATCGGGAATTATCTCGGAAAAGAAGCACTGGGTGCTGTTGGTGCTTCATTCCCGTTGATATTTGCCTTGATGTCGTTTATAATCGGAATTGCAACAGGATCAACTATTGTAATTGCTCAATATTTTGGTTCCAAAGACCTTAAAAATGTTAAAAAAGCAATTGATACTCTATATATTTTTCTGTTTTTTGCTTCAATAATCATTAGCATTATCGGAATTATTTTCAGCAAGGAAATTTTCCGTCTTATTGACCTTCCCGAAAATATCATCCCTGATGCAGTTCAGTATTTTAATATTTTTATTTCGGGTGCAATATTATTTTTTGGTTTTAATGGTACAAGTGCAATTCTGCGAGGTCTGGGCGATTCTGTTACACCTTTGATTTTTCTGATTTTTTCAACAATTATAAATATTCTGCTGGATTTGCTTTTTGTGATTGTATTAAAGTGGGGAATATCGGGAGTTGCAATAGCAACAATAATTTCTCAGGGATGTGCATTTATTGCTGTTATTTTGTATCTTAATAAATATCATAAAGTGATTAAATTTTCAATACTGAAATTGAAATTTGATAAAATTATCTTTCGCAAAAGCTTGCGGATTGGCTTACCAACGGGATTTCAAAATACTTTTGTTGCTTTAGGAATGCTGGCTTTGTTCAGAATTGTAAATATGTTTGGAACTGATACCATTGCTGCATACAGTGTGGCTATGCGAATTAATTCGTTTGTAGTAATGCCTGCTATGAATTTTGCAAATGCCCTGGCTGTATTTGTTGGTCAGAATTTAGGAGCTAATAAACCTAAGCGAATAAATAATGGATTAAAAGCAACTTTATTCATGACATCAGTTATTTCGGGTACGGTTACAATTATTGCAATATCTTTTGGCAGATATATTATGGGTGCGTTTATATCTGATATAAATGTGATAGAAATCGGTTATCAATATCTTATCATTGTAGGTTCATTTTATATTATTTTTTCCACAATGTTTGTTGTTAATGGCGTAATGAGAGGTGCAGGAGCAACTGTAGTGCCTATGTTTATTACACTCATCTCTTTATGGATAGTCAGGATACCTGTTTCATATTTTCTTTCACTTGAAATAGGAGTGACTGGAATCTGGTGGGGAATACCTGTTGCATGGGCAGTTGGAATGATATTATCGTTTGTTTATTATCTTTCAGGAAGGTGGAAAACAAAGGTGGTTGTGAAGTATTAA